>JAIRRC010000046.1 GCA_031256175.1 Rickettsiales bacterium | reverse complement strand
CCCATTGCCACGATTATATTTTCCGCCTTCGGGTCGCCGACCAGTTCCACCGCATGGTATTCGCGGCCCGTCGCCTTTTTGATTTTCGCGAAAGTATCCGACATGATTTCCGGTATCTTATCGTATAGCGCGTTCGCGGCTTCGCGGCCTTGGAAATATACGTCCGGGTTCTGGGCCGTGCCCCTTATCGTCGGATTGTCCGGCGACATGCCGCGCGCGCGCGCGGACGCCATCGATTTTTCAGGCAATATCGACAGAAGCTGTTCGTCCGTCATCGCGTCAAGGCGCGATTCCTCGTGGCTTGTCCGGAACCCGTCGAAGAAATGCAAGAACGGGACGCGCGCGTCGAACGTCGCGGCGTGCGCCGCCGCCGCCATATCGTGCGCTTCCTGGACATTGGCCGAGCACAACATCGCGAAGCCCGTCTGCCGCACCGACATAACGTCCGAATGGTCGCCGAATATCGAAAGCGCCTGCGCCGCCAAGGCGCGCGCCGCGACGTGCATGACGAACGGAGTTTGTTCGCCGGCAATCTTATACATATTCGGAATCATCAGCAGAAGCCCCTGCGACGCCGTGAATGTGCTGCATTTGAGGCCCATCTGCAAGGCGCCGTGAAGCGCGCCCGCGGCGCCGCCCTCGCTCTGCATTTCGACGACGCTTACGATGTCGCCCCAAAGGTTCTTCCGATGTTTGAACGCCCATTCGTCCGCAAGCTCGCCCATCGTGCTGCTTGGCGTAATCGGGTATATCGCCGCGAATTCGGAACAGCGGTACGCGACGTCCGCCGCCGCGAGGTTTCCATCCGCAATCATCTTTGGCATTTGGTTATTCCTTTTACTTTAGAATGAATATACGATTTGAGATTCCCGCCTGAGCGGGAATGACAAATTATTTCTTATCTTCTTTCTTGTCGTCTTTTTTGACGGGCATTTTCGACATGGCGCGGACCATGTCCAAGGCGCGCGTCAACTGGTAGTCGTTCTTTTCGCCTATTTTTATCTTATCCATTTCGGTTTCCCTGTCATCTTTCGACAGCGGCTGCTTGTCCAATGCGCCTTTCAACGTCGCTTCGGAAAATATATCGCTTTTGGATTCAAGGACTTCGACTTTGGACTGCAAGACCTCGACATCAGGCTCTATCCCCTTGGCCTGGATAGAACGGCCGCTGGGCGTATAATAGCGCGCTATCGTAAGGTGTATGGCCGTTCCGTCGCCAAGCGGCATCTGCTGCTGGACGCTTCCCTTGCCGAACGATTTCGTGCCCATGACTATCGCGCGGCCGTTGTCCTGCAACGCGCCCGCCACGATTTCCGAAGCCGAGGCCGAGCCGTGGTTTATAAGCACCACAATCGACGCGCCTTTGGTCTTGTCCCCGGATTTCGCCATTGTCCGGTCGATGTCGTCCTTGTCCCGGCCGCGCGTCGACACGATTTCGCCGCCGTCAAGGAACATATCCGCGACCCTTATCGCCGCCGTAAGATAACCGCCCGGATTGTTGCGGACGTCGACGACGTATCCGACCGGTTTTTTCCTGGCCAATTTATCAAGCGCCGATTCCAACTCGCGCGCCGTGTTCGAGCCGAAATCCGAAATCCTTACATACGCGACGTCGTCCTTCATTTCGGCCTTTATGCTTTCGACCTTTATGACCGCGCGCGTAAGCTCTATCGTTTTGGGCGCGCCTTTCGACTGGATTATGGTAAGTTTTATTTTCGTGCCGGGCTTGCCCTTCATGCGTTTGACCGCTTCGGTAAGCGTCATGCCGCCGACCTGTTCGCCGCCGATGTGCGTGATATAGTCGCCCGCCTTTATGCCCGCGCGGTCAGCGGGCGTGCCGTCTATCGGCGAGATGACGCGGATGGCGCCCTTGTCCGACGTGATTTGTATTCCAAGGCCGCCGAATTCGCCCTTGGCCTTTTCCGAGAATTCCTTCAATTCGTCGGTCGCCAGATACGCCGAATGCGGGTCAAGGCTGCTTAGCATGCCGTTTATCGCGGCTTCGAGGGCTTTCTTTTCGTCGATTTCCTCGACATAGGCTTCGCGCATGATTTGGAAGACTTCCGAGAATTTTTTAAGTTCTTCGTATATCTGGTCGTCGGTCAGTTTTTTCGCCTTTTGTTCCGCCGCGCAGGCCGGGACGGCCGCGACCATCAATAAAAATATCAACAATTTTTTCAGCATAACTATCTTCCTTTCGGTTTGTCGAAGAATTTCGCAGGGTCCAGCGCCCGCTTTGCGCTGCGAAGCTCCATATACAATTCGGGATTGCCGCCGGGAAGCCGGCCGACCGGTTCGCCCATAAGCACCGACTGGCCCGCGACTACGGACAATTCGTCCATCTGCGCCAGCAAGGTATAATAGCCGTTCCGATGGCTTAAAATCAAGACCTTATTGCGGCCTTTGAAGCTGTCTGCGAACTCCACAAACGCGTCGTCGGGCGCAACCACGTTTTCGCCGCCGCGCGCCCTTATATACCAGCCGTCCGACACCAAGCCAAGGCCCGATTTTTCGCCGAAGCCCCTGACAAGCATGCCGCGGACCGGCGTTTTCAGGCGCCCGAGCGAGCCCGCGCCGGCCTGGCCCGCGCTTATCGAATCGGACAGGTCCGATATGTTTTTCGCGCTTGCCGCCAATTCTTTCAGGCGGGCCGCGCTTGCGTTCGATTGCGCGCGCAATTTTTCGTTCTGGGCGCCGCGGGTCGCCAGCAATTTGTCCAGCCGGGTTTTCTGCGAGCCCAATTTCCGCTGCGCGGCAAGCGCGGATTTCTGCTGGCGCAGGATTTCGCTTTGCGTTTCGTTAAGCGCTTTCATCGCGTCCTGCGATTCCCTTAATTCGGCGTCGAAGCGGTCCGCTATGCCCGACAGCAATATCGAACTGCCCAGCGCGTCCCCGGCGTTCAAGCCCGCGGACGCAGGGGACGCCGCGATTTCCAGCAATGCCGCCGCGGTTTCGCTTAGCCGCAGCTGCCCCGATTCTATCGTGCGGCGGAGTTCCGCGTCGCGTTTTTCCAGGGTTTCCAATTTCTGTTTCAGCGCGTCCGATTCGGATTCCAATTCCGACATTTCCCGCGCGGCGCGCACAAGTTCCTTTTGCGTTTTCGATATGTCGCGGTCGCTTGCGCGGACCGCCGCGTCGAGTTCCACGCTTTTTTTGCGCTCGGCGTCTATTTGGGCCTGAATCCGCGAGATGTCGCTTGAAGCGAATGCGGGGAATAAAATCAGAAAATATATAAGGATAAGAACAATGGACCCCGGCCTTCCACCTTCGCCAATCATCCTTCGCGCTTTGCGCTTCGGACGACAGGGGCTACGGCGGACAAGTCGCCGGGGTGATAAGTTGGATAAGCGGCCGCTAACCGATAACATCTTTTAGGTTCAGGTTGCTGGCGAAGAGGTCGCCGCCCGTGAAGTCCGTATGGCCGTTCGCTTCGGCGACAAGCAGCGTTCCCGCGCATATTTCCGGAAAGTTCGCCGCGGCGCACATCATGAAGTCCGCTTTCGCGGACGCTATGAACGCCATGTCCAACGCGGCGGCGCCGGACATCCTTATATTGCCGGCCGGAATTTTATCGCGCACGATTTTATAATTCGCCGCGTCGCAATATGCGGTCAAATCGTCGCCCGCCATGCGGCCGCTGACGCGCATTCTTTGGCTGTGGAAGGGCGAAAATATGAACGCGCCCCTGTCCTTTTCCGCGAAATACAGACGCTCGTCAATCGGCGAATAGACCAATGCTACGACCGATTCTTCGTTGTGGCGCAGGGCCAGAGAAATCGCGAAGTGCGGGTTGCCGCGCACGAAATTTTCCGCGCCCGAAAATCCAAGCACGAATTCGTCCACGCCGTCGCCCGCTATGTGCGCGTTCGTCGTGGTAATCGCCGCCTGCGGGCGGATAAGCTGCAAGTCGGACAGAATCATGCCTTCTACCCGCTCTATCGCCTTGTCCACGAAGCCGCGCGCGCCCTTGATGGAGCTTTGGAGGTTTTCGACTTCGCCGAAGTCGCGCTGCAAGCCCGTCGCCGTGCGGCTTAGCGCATTGAACATTTCGTTCAATTCGCCCGAGCCTTTTATGCGGTGTTCCTGTTCCTTCAACATTACAATTTGAAGCCGTCGAATTTGGCTTTGAATTTGCTGGCGCGCTGGCCGCGTTCAACGACCGACCGCTG
>JAIRRC010000041.1 GCA_031256175.1 Rickettsiales bacterium | reverse complement strand
ACCCCGCAAATGCTTTCAGATATTGCGGAAATCGACAATTTCAAAGGCGCATGGTATACCAAGGCTTGACCGCGCCGCATCTGAATCGTATAATGACCCGTTAAAAGGGTTATGATATGCCGGAAATCAAGGAAAACATCGATAGTTCTCAGTTAATCGACGCGCTCTCGGAACGCTATTTGTCATACGCCGTATCGACCATCGTCGCGCGCGCCATGCCCGACGTCCGCGACGGCCTTAAACCCGTTCACCGCCGCATTCTATTTTCCATGCTTAAACAAAAGCTGGACCCGAAGGCCGGTTTCCGCAAATGCGCTACCGTCGTCGGCGACGTGCTGGGCCACTATCATCCGCACGGCGACAGCTCTGTCTATGACGCGATGGTCCGCTTGGCGCAGGACTTTTCCGTCCGCTATCCCCTGGTCGACGGACAGGGAAATTTCGGAAATATAGACGGCGACCCGGCCGCGGCCTACCGATATACCGAATCGAAAATGACCGAAGCCGCGATGCGCATAATGACCGGCCTTGAAGACGACGCGGTCGACTTCGCGCCGAACTTCGACGGCACCGCAAGCGAACCCGTCGTCATGCCCGGCGCGTTCCCGAACTTGCTTGCCAATGGCTCGGCCGGAATCGCGGTCGGCATGGCGACCAACATCCCGACGCACAATGTCGCCGAAGTCATGGACGCGCTTATGCTGGTCTTGGACAAGCCCGAAGCGACCACTTCGCAAATCATGAGGAAGCTTGTCGGGCCCGACTTTCCGACCGGCGGCGTTTTAATCGACGGCTTCGACGCGATAGTCCGCAATTACGAAACCGGCAAAGGCGCCTTCCGCGTCCGCGCGAAATGGCACGCGGAAGAGTTGGAGCGCGGAAAATACCAAATCGTCATAACCGAAATCCCATACGAAGTCGCGGGCCGCAAAACCCGCCTGGTCGAACAAATCGCCGAAATGATAGACCAGAAGAAACTGCCGCTGGTCGACGACATAGCGGACGAATCGGCGGCCGACGTCCGCATAGTCATCACCCCGAAAAATCGCGAGATTCCGGCGGAAACCCTGATGGCGCATTTGTTCCAGTCGACCGAATTGGAATCGCGCTTCAATATGAACTTCAACGTCGTTGACAGCCTGGGCAGCCCGCGCGTCATGCCGATAAGGGAAGTCCTGACCGAATTTCTGACGCACCAGCGGAACGTCCTTTTGCGCCGCGCGCAGCACCGCCTGAGCAACATCGCGCGCCGCCTGGAAGTCCTGGCGGGCCTGCTTATAACCTATCTGAACCTCGACCGCGTCATCAAAATCATACGCGAATCGGAAGAGCCGAAAGCCGAACTTATAAAGGCCTTCGACCTTACCGAAGTCCAGGTCGAATTCATATTGAACACGCGCCTGCGTTCCCTGCGGAAATTGGAAGAAATGGAAATCAAAAAGGAAGACAGGGAACTGCGCGCCGAGCAAAAGGAACTTAACGCATTGGTGAAAAGCCCCGAGAAACAGAACGAGGAAATGCGCGGAATCTTCGTTGAAATCCAAAACGAATTCTCGAAGAAAACTCCGCTTGGCAAGCGCCGCACCGCCTGGCAGCCCGCGGGCGAGGAAGCCGCGGTGGACGTGGACGAATTCATAGAAAAAGAGCCGATGACGATTATCCTGTCGCAACTTGGCTGGATTCGCGCGGCCAAGGGCCACCTGGATTTGGACGCCTTGGACGACGTGAAGATGAAAGACGGCGACAGCTTGGAATTCGCCTTCCATGCGACCAGCGCCGACAAGATAAACTTGTTCGGAAGCGAAGGCAAAATGTTCACGCTGAACCCGGCCGCCCTGCCCGGCGCGCGCGGATTCGGCGAAAGCGTGCGACTGATGATAGACCTTGGCGCGGATGAAAAAATCGTGTCCGCGTTTCCGCTGAACCAAAGCGCGAAATACTTGGTGGTCGGCCGCCGCGGAACAGGCTTCGTCGTGGATGGCGCGAACTGCGTCGCCCAGACCAAAAGCGGCAAACAGATTATGAACGCCGACGCGAAGAATCCCGCAATCGGCTGCTGGGAAATTCCGGACGGCGCCAATCTGATGGCCGCGTTCAGCGGTTCGAACGATAAATTGCTTGTTATGGACATCGCGGAAATTCCCGAAATGTCGCGCGGCAAAGGCGTCGTCTTGCAGAAATACAACGCCGACCGGACTTATACCATGGACGTCATGATTTTCCCGAAAAAGGAAGGCCTGTCCTGGACGACCGGCCGCGGCACGACGAAGCTTGACGACCTGCGCCCATACATAGGCAAGCGCGCGACCCAGGGCCAGACGATTCCGGTCGGGTTTCCGCGTTCCGGCAAGTTCAACAATTAAAGGCGCCGCATGCGAAAAATCCTTGCCTGCTTTTTCGCCTTTGTGCTTGCGGCTTCCCCTTCCCTTGCTTCCGAAGAATGCGTGAAAGCCGTGATGGGCGGAATCGAAAACCATATGCGCGGCAAATTGCTTGGCATGGTCCAGGAACGGCGGCAAGGTATCCTTGCCGCCGAAGAAATGCATTTCTTCGCGTCCGTCTGGCGCGATAATGCCAGGGAAAGGTTCCATAACCAAAGCGCTTACCGGCGGGCGGAATGGGATTCGACCATATCGCATTTTTGCAAAAGCAATACCGACCCGTCGGACGACGATATAGATGGTTTCATCGAAGACCATAAGGACGAAATCGACGAGAAAATGGCGCCGATGGAGATAGAGCTTATACGCCTCGCGAACCAGTTCCTGGGCGGCGGCTTGATTGTCCCGATGGACTCCAAGCTTACGGACCCCAACCGCTGGGTTTCCGCAAAGGGCGAATTCATAGGCGCGAAGCGCGCGCTTGTGGATTCGGCGTTCGGCGTCGCGTTCGGGGCATTGGGCGGCGTCATGGTGAACTCGCTGATGAAATCCTCGCAGTCGGAATCAGGATTCGAAAATGTGCAGTGCACAATAAACGAAATACCCGTCGCCAATTGGCGCGATACATTCGCAATAAATCCCAAATAAATTGATTGTTTTTCCGCTTTACCTGCCCTCGGCGATTTTGCTACTATTGGCTTGATGAGGAAGGTTTCAACGCTTGTTTTAATGGCAACGTGTCTGTTTTCCGTAGGATATTCCGCGGAAGACCCCGCCCGCGTGGCCCGAAACCAGGCAAATATCATCGCTTCCGCCACCGCGCCTACCGCTACCCGCGGCACGCCAAATAATGTGTCATCCCGGGCAAACGAAGTGCGACCCGGGACCCCATCCGATTCATCCCGCCCAACCGCCACGGGCGACAGCCGCGCCGGAGCGTCAGCGCAGGCGGGCCGCACCGCCATAGCCCGCGAACAGGTCGGCGCCCGCCGCACCGATGAAACGGAAGTCGCCGCCACGCGCGCCACCGCCACCGGACGAAGCGCCGTCAATATAAATAGAAACTCCCCCCTTGCGGGGGAGTCGGCGCAAAAAGCGCCGGTGGGGGGACGCGGCGCCGCTTCCCGCACCGCCGTGCCGGGCGGACGCCAGATTCAGCCCATGATGGGCGCAACCCCGATGTCCGGCGCGCTTCGCGGCCAGCAGTCGCGAAGCGCAGTCTTGTCATCCCGGGCAACCGCGCCGCAGGCGGGGCGACCGGGGACCCCATCCGCTAGAACCGCGCGAAGCGCCGTCGCCAGCCGCGAAGTCAATCCGAATTCGCCCTACGGCAAATGCCGGACCGCCTATTTTTCCTGCATGGATGAATTCTGCGCCAACCGCGACGTGCAGTTCCGCCGCTGCGCATGCAGCACGCGCGCGAACGACCTGACCAAATTCCAGCAGGACATCGAAGCCGCACAGGGAAAGCTGAAAGACTATAACGAAAACCTTGTCCTGGTCGGCGTGTCGGCCGAACAGGCGCTTGCCGCGATGGAAGCGTCCGGCGGCGAAGACGCCTTCGGCGAAGGCGACGCCGGCACGGCGAA
>JAIRRC010000012.1 GCA_031256175.1 Rickettsiales bacterium | reverse complement strand
TTAGTCGTTGACGTTGAACAAGCGGTTGAAGACCCGCGTATTAGTCCGCACAGGATACTGGCGCCCGAGGAATCCGGTATAATCGTCCAGAATCATGCGCGAAATCATCGCGTCCGCGTCGTTTCGTATGGCATTCATCTTCTCGGCGTCGGCTTTCGGCGCCGCCTGGCTTTTGACGGATGAAACATAGAAAGCCCTGCGTCCCGGAATCAGCAGATTGCCGCCCTGCTTGGCCGCGAAGGACTGGTTCAGAACCTCTTCCGGGAAAACCGAAGTCATGGTCCGCGCGATTTGCGCGCCGACCTGGTAATTACGCGCGCCGGCCTTGGCCGCGGCCGAACGGAAGGTCGCCTCGGGGTTCTCGTTAAGTTCCTTTACAAGCGCGTTCGCGCGAAGGTAGGCCTGCTGCTCCTTCTGGTCTTCGACCCACAAGTCGGCAAGCTCCTTCTTCATGGATTCGAACGGGACGGCGTGCGCGAAATCGATTTTCATGACGCGGACTATGGCGAAGCCGTCCTTCAATTCTATAACGGAAGTGTCATTGCCCTGGTCCATCGCGAACAATTCGTTCACAAGGGTTTCGGTTATGGCGGTTTCCACGACGTCCACGCCCTCGGCCGTTTTTCTTTGAATGGTAATCGGCTTCAATTCGGTGATTTTCGCGTCGGCTTTCGCGGCGGCTTCGGCCAGGGTGGCGCCGCCTATCAGGGCGTCCTCCATCTTCTGCGCGCGGGCGAAGGCCGCGTCGTATTCGTCAGGGGACTCCATATTCTTTGTCTGAACCTTGGCGATGGCGAAGGTCCGAAATTCCGGCACCATCTGCTTGGACATATTATATATGCGCTGCAAATCCTCGTCCGTAGGCTGGTTCGCAACCGCGAAGTCGTCGAACCTTATGACGGCATAGTCGATTTTGCGGGTTTCAAAACGCATGTCGTAAAGGACTTTCACCATGAATTCCGGCGCGCGGATTCCTTCGGACACGCCGGCCAGCAACATCTCGCGCAGCATTTGGCGGCGAAGGATTTCCACGAATTCGCCTTCGGAAACATTGTTGGCGGCAAGGACGGAATCGAACTTGTCGGTGCTGAAAAATCCGTTCGCCTGGAATTCCGGCGCGTTCTTTATCATGGCGGCGATGGCCTGGCGCGACACGCCAAGGCCTATGTCGGTCGCGCGGCGCTCGAGCAGCATGCGGCTGGCAAGGTTCGACAGGATTTGCTGCGAGAAATAGAGCCCGACGACCCGGTCGGAATAGATGGATTTTTTCATCGCCCGCTCCATCTGGGCGAACTGGCGGTTTTTCTCGGCCTCGAAGTCGGCTATCCTGACCTTGTCGCCGCCGACGCTTATAATCGAATCGTCCGTCGCGGTTTCGCCGAATATCCAGCTGGCCGCGCCCCATCCCACGAACGAGAATATAAGTATGCCCATAAGGATTTTCGCCCAAATCGTTTCATTCGCGTTTCTCAACCGGCTAAGCATCTTGATTTTCCTTTTTCTTGCTTTATTTGGTCTTTTATAGCAAACTTCCACCATCTTTTGCAACATAAAAGGTTGAACATGAAGATAATCGTAGGAAATTGGAAAATGAACGGCAACGCCGAAGCGGCGAAGTTCATGTCCGCCGCCCTGGCCAAGGTCAAGACCGAAAACCAGGTCGTAATCTGCCCGCCATTCACTTTAATAGACAAGTTCAGCGGCGTTTCGGTCGGGGGGCAGGATTGCTCGACCTATATTTCAGGCGCCTATACGGGCGAGGTGTCGGCGGCCCTGCTGGCGGACGCGGGCGCGAAATTCGTAATCGTCGGCCATTCGGAGCGCAGGATTTACCATAACGAATCAAGCGACATAGTCCGCGCCAAGGCCGAAGCCGCCATAAGCATGGGCCTTACGCCAATCATCTGCGTCGGCGAAACATTCGAGAGCCAGCTGCAAAAATCACTGCCAAAAACCGGAAAGTTCATAGCGGCCTATGAACCCGTGTCGGCAATCGGAACCGGGATAACGCCCGCCGCTTCGGAAATAGCCTTCGCGCACGCGGCCATACATAAGATTCTGGAATCCTTCGGCCAGGGATTCAGTCCCATCCTTTATGGCGGAAGCGTCAAGGGAGCGAATGCGAAAGACATCATGGGCATAGACTTCGTGGACGGAGTCCTGGTGGGCGGCGCGGCGCTAAGGCCCGACGATTTCATACCTATAATAACGGCGGTGTAAAAATGCAAGAATCGAATATGGAAGAAAAAGAAACAAATCCATTACAGGCGGAACTGGACGCGTTGCAGGACAAATACCTTCGCATGGCGGCCGAGGCGGAAAACGCGAAGCGCCGCGCGAAATTGGACGCCGAGGCGCTTTCGCGCGAAAAGATGCTGGGTCTTGCCAAAGACATGCTGCCGGTGGTGGACGCCGCGAAATCCGCGCTTAAACACGCGCCGGACGACGAAGGCCTTAAAATGATTCTGGCCAGCGCATTGGGCGCGCTCGAAAAATCGGGGATAAAGCCGGTCGCGGCAATCGGCGAAAAGATGAATCCCGTTTTTCACCAGGCGATTTCGACAATGAAATCGGAACAAGCCGCGGGCACCATAATAGAAGAAGTCCAAACCGGATTCGAACTGGACGGGCAAGTCCTGCGCCCGACGCTGGTCATCGTCGCCGGATAAAATACCTTTTCCGATTTGTTTTCCGGCGGAATTTATGATATAATACCTTTTAAGAGATAAAGAGGGATTTATCATGTTCGCTTTGCACATTAAAAAGCTGGCGGTTGCCGCCGCTATGATTCTGGTTCCTTTCGCAGTATCCGCAAGGACCACTTTCGAGCAGGCTTCCGCGCTTCTGCAAGCCGCGCGCAGCGGCGACGAGAACGCGGTCCGCACGATGGTTCAATCCGGCGTCAATGTCAATTACCGCGACCCTTCGGGCATGAGTCTGGCCTGCACCGCGATTATGAACAACGACCTTAGGACCGCGCAGATTCTCCAAAGATACGGCGCCGACGCAAGCCGCTGCGACGAGGAAATCCGCGCATATCGCCGCAACAACGAAGAAACCGGCGACGTCGGATTGTTCTCGGGCCTCAATTCCACCCAAAGCACATTATTGGTCGCGGGCGCCGCGGGACTTGGCGTCGGCGCGCTGGCTTATCTTGCCGGGATGTATTCTTCAAGCAACAACAATCCGTCAAGCGGAAACGGAAACGGCAGGCCGGAACCGGGAACGCCCCCGCCGCCGACAGAAACAATCAATATACCAAGCGCGCCGATAAACAACGGGAACGCGGGCAGCTTCGCCGCGGCCGCGCCCAATTTCAACTTCATGTCGACAAGCGCTTTGGCGACGCCTCTCAACCTTACATACAACAGATACATTCCGGTTCAGGCCGCGAATCTTTTCAGCCCAAACGCGCCTTATCGCACGAACTATCTTTTGCTGAATTCCGCCTATGACGCCATGGGCCGCGGATATCTGGGACAGGCGACGCTTCGGAATTCCGCGAACGGGATAGTCGTTCCCGACGCGCTTTCAATCGGCGGCGTTCCCGCCAGCGGCGGACAGCCAATCAATGTCGCGATAATCTCGGGCAAGGGCGTAACGCGCGGCGGCACAATCCAAGACAGCGCCGCCACTTGGAGCACCAGCGGCACCACAACCGCCACCGCAAACAATACGCTGACCACCACCGGCGGCACCGGCGCCAGCACGCCGGACATCGTCTGGCTTTCATGCACCGCCAGCAGCAACGGCGTCTGCACGGGTTGGAGCGCGAACGCCGCCGACAAATTCGCGAACATCGCGCTCAACTACAATTCCAGCGACATCATAACCAGCGTCGTAGAAAACGCAAACCTCAATCTGCAAAGCCCGGGCAGCTCGGTTTTCAACACGACTTTGATTCAATCCAACTTCGACGGCGCGTTCGGCGTCGGCGCGGCGTCCATCCTGGAATACAACAAATACACGATGATGAGCAACCAGACGACCGCGGGCGTCCAGACATTATTCACGAACGCTTATGCGGACACGACCACGGCCGCATTCGAATACCTCAAATATTCCGGCACCGCGAACTACAACACATTCCTTGTGTATTATGCGCAGAACATCGCGAACGGAAACGTCCAATACACCAACTGCGGGATTTCCTTCGCGGGCCTCAACGCGAGCTGCGCGATTTCGACCACCCTGTCCAACCTGACGGACGAAGTCGTGGCGACGGCCAACTTCGAATGGCAGAAATACAACGGAAGCGCGACTTTGGACAAGTTCACCGGCTTTTACACCGAGATGTTTTTCAGCACGATGGGCAGCATAAGCATAGGCGCGGGAAACCTTCCCGACCTTATAACCGGCCAGCCGATAGCGATGACCGGCATAGCGGCCGCGGGCGGACAGCTTTCCAGCGCCCAGGCAATCCTATACAGGACATACAAAGGCACGGCGTCGTTCTTCGACTTCCTGTCGTATTACATTTATTCCACCGACGGCAACATTCCGCCCGCCGCAAGCAGCTGCACGCCGGGAAGCGCGTCATGCACCGGCGTGAACGCGACGGCATTGGCAAACGCCAACGCCGCATGGGCGCAATACACCCTGCAACAGGCGGAACTTTTCGACGACACATTCCTTGCTAAAATCGTCGGCGGAAACCTTACGACCGGAAGCGATTTTTCCGGCTATCTGCCGAGCGGCCAGATGACCATCATCAAGACCGGAAACGGAAAGGACATAAACGGAAGGCCCGTCGACTTCATGAATTTCCAGGCGATGAACACCGCGCTTCAAAACGCGGGCACGATGAATATTTCGATAATCGCGAACGCCAACGCGCCCGAATTCACGAAGCGCGCCGCGACCGACACCGCCGACGCCTGGGCCGTCCTGACGCCCGCGAACCAGCCGACTTTCATCAATCTTATCAACCAATATTACCAGGCGACGCTTGACGATTTCCTGGACGCGGGCCTTACCGCGGACGACTTCGCCACATACCAGTCGACCGGATACATAGCGCCGGGCGCCTTCGCGGGCGCGGTGTTCAGCGGAAAGATGCTTGTCGCGGGAACCACCAGCAACGCGCCGACCGCCATGTTCGTATTCGGCGCCGGCGACTATTACAGAAGCGAAAGCCCGAACACCACCCTTACCGCGACATTCGAAAACCTGGCGCCGAAGCTTTACACCAACTTGGAACATCTGTTCATGACTTCGGTCGCGGTCATGGGTTCGAACGGAACCTACAACCTCAACATCGACCAGAGCAATCCCTCGGCTATAAACGCGAACAATAAAATCGTCCTTTCGCAATATGTCGACGAACACGGCGACGTCCTTAACGCGCGCGCATGCGGCTGGGCCGCCGGACGCGGCGCGGGCGGAATCGACCCGTGGTGCTTCGCCGCGCCCGGAATCACAAGCGACCAGTCCGTCGCAAGTTTGGCCGGCAGCGTCGGCGTCGTGAATGGCGCTTTCAATTATATGACCATGCAGCAGCTGTTCACTTTGCTGGCCGTCACGTCGGACAGATTGGCGCTGACCGCCGCGCAGCTTCAAAGCAAATACGCCCTGCCCGCGGATTATCAGGCGCGCGTCACGGCCGGCGAAGACTATAAGTCGGTGTTCGCGGAAGTCTTCGGATATGGGCTGACCAATCTGAACAATGCGACGACGCCGGGTTCGCGCGTGTTCGTGTTCCAGAAATCCGGCCTTGTCGACAAGGTCATATCTTCCAACGGCAACGCCGAATGGCAGCGATACGCCGCGTCGGTCGGCGCGGGAATGATTTCGGGAACTTCGATTCTGCCGAGTTCGGCTTTCGGAAACAAATTCAGCGGAATCAGCGCGCCTATGTTCGACATAGTCGAATCCATCGACGGCGACGTTTCCATGCCGCGAATTTTCACGCAATCGCTCGATTTCCAAAATACGCGCAGCAGCCTGGATTTGATGGATAATTTCCGCAATTTCGGAAACGAAGAACTGACGACCGCGTATGACGCGAACGGAATCAAGCTTGGGTTCAGGAACGATTACGACGAGGCGGCGGGCGAATCATACATGCGCGAATTCGATTTCAAGTTCAGCGGAGAAAAGTCATTCGCGAACGCGAACTACAAGGCGCGCAGGACGGACGGATTCGGAATCATGGGCCTTGCGTCCGACAATGTTTCGACGGACGCGGGACTTAAATCCGGAAGGTTCAGACTTGGCGTCGGCGGATTCACGGGCGCCATCAAAGTCGCCGACATAGCGCGCGACATGGACGCCGCGAATCCAGAGCTTGGAAAAATCTACGGCTACAACGCGGTGGCGGGATTCGAGGACGAAAAATTCGCGCTGGGCTTCGCGGCCGGACAGGCAATCGAATCGAATTCGATACTTGGCGCTTATGGTTCCGGCCTGCTTGAAATGGGCGGAAGCCGTTCCGAATTCGTGCGCGCGAACGCCGGATACAACCTTGGCGACGCCGTGAAGCTTTCCGCGAGCGCCGAAATCGCGAGGACTACGCCGAACAATTCGTCGAACCTGATTATGTCGGAGGTATCCGGCTTCACCTCGACCGCGATGTCGGCAGGCCTCGACATCGGGAATATTTCGCTGGGCGCGGCCCTGCCCCTTGCGGTCATAGACGGGCGCGTGAAATATCTGAACGTGGACATGGACTATATAGACGCGGCGCACGGATACGACCTGGTCGTCAATTCGACCGACCGCGAAATCAATATGGCCAGCCGCGAGCGCGAAGTCCGCTTCAACGCGGCTTACAAAATGGATTTGGGAATTTTCACAACCGCGAACGCCGGCGTGATTTACAGAATCAATCCCGACAATTCGTCCGCGTTCGGAAACGAATCCATATTGATGTTCAAGCTGAAACACAGGCTTGGGATATAATTTGATGAGGTCCCGGGTCGCGCTCCGCTTGCCCGGGATGACAACAAGAGAGATGCAGGTTTCCCCCTGCTTTGGTCCCCGGGTTTCCCGGGGATTTTTTTATATTCAATTCTTCTTTCGGATTTGGATGTGCGCTTCGCGGAGCTGCTGTTCGGAAACCTCGCGCGGGGCGCCAAGCATCAAATCCTGACCGCGCTGGTTCGTCGTGAAGGCGACGCATTCGCGCAAATTCGGTTCCGCCAAAATTATGCAGACCAACCTGTCGATTCCAAAGGCGCAGCCGCCGTGCGGCGGGACGCCGTATTGGAACGCCGTCCACATTCCGCCGAATTTCGTTTTCACGTCTTCTTCGGTATAGCCCGCGATTTCGAACGCGCGCACCATGGTCGCCGGGTTATAGTTGCGCAGACCCCCGGAACAAATTTCCCATCCGTTCAAGACCATGTCGAACTGGTTCGCGATGACGGCCAGCGGGTCGCCGTCCAAACTTCCCTTGGGCAGAGAAAACGGATTATGGCCGAAGTCGATTTTGCCCGTTTCCTCGTTCACCTCATACATCGGGAAATTATCAATCCAGCAAAGGCGGAATTCCGAAGCGTCAATCAATCCCAAATCTTCGCCGAGCTTAGTGCGAAGCTTTCCGGCCGCTTTGGCCGCAAGCGCCGCTTCGTCGGCTATAAAGAAAACCGCGTCGCCGGTTTTCGCGCCGCTTGCGGTTTTGATGGATTCGATTTCTTCCGGCGTCAATTTTTTCGCAACCGGTCCCTTCGCTTCGTCCGCCGCATATATTATATAGCCAAGCCCGCCAAGCCCCAATTCCTTCGTCGCGAATTCGCCCAGCTTGTCGAAGAAAGAGCGCGGTTTTTCGGCAACATTCGGCGCCGGAACCGCGCGCACGACTTTGCCGGCTTTGACCGCGTCGGCGAAAATCGCGAAGTCCGAATTCTTGAAGATTTCCGACACGTCCGCGATTTCAATCGGGTTCCGCAAATCGGGCTTGTCGGTGCCGAATCTAAGCATAGAATCGGCATAAGATATATGCGGAACGCCGCCCGATATTTTCGCGCCGGGCACGAATTCTTTCAGAAGCGCGGGTATCAATTCTTCGCCCACTTTTTGGATGTCGCTTATTTCCACGAAGGACATCTCGATGTCCAGCTGGTAGAATTCGATAAGCCTGTCGGCGCGCAAATCCTCGTCCCGGAAGCACGGCGCGATTTGGAAATACCTATCGAATCCGCCGACCATCAGCAATTGCTTGAACTGCTGCGGCGCCTGCGGAAGCGCGTAGAATTCGCCGTGATGAAGGCGGCTTGGCACAAGATAATCGCGCGCGCCTTCCGGGCTCGATGTCGTAAGAATCGGCGTTTGGAATTCGGAAAATCCCATGTCCCACATCCTGTCCCTTATGAATTTTATCATCTTGTTGCGGCCGTGGATGTTCGCGTGCAAACGCTCGCGACGCTGGGCAAGATAGCGGTATTTCAGGCGCAATTCCTCGCCCGTTTCTTCGTCCCCGAAAACCTGGAACGGCAGGGTTTGGGCGGCTGTCAGGACTTCGAATGCGGCCGCTTTGATTTCGATTTTTCCGGTCGGGATTTTGTCGTTGATTTGGGATTGGTCGCGCAGGACGACTTTGCCGCGAATGGTTACGACCGATTCGGGATGGACTTTTTCAAGGCCCGAAAACGCCGCGTCCGACAAATCGAAAACGCACTGGGTGATTCCGTAATTGTCGCGCAAGTCCACGAAAAGCAGCCCGCCATGGTCGCGCTTCCTGTGAATCCAGCCGGATAAGACGACGTCCGCGCCCTTGTCTTTTTCGGCAAGCGCGCCGCAGGTATGGGTTCTGAATTTGCTTGAAAGATTCATATGTTTTTCCTTATAATAAGCGCGTTATTATAAGACGGCGAATTTTATATTACAAGGATTAAAAAATGCTCTCGTTCGATTACATCATGCTGCTTGCGGCGCTTCAAGGGTTCACGGAATTCCTGCCGGTAAGTTCAAGCGCGCACCTGGCGCTGCTTCCGTCGGTTCTGGGCCAGGCCGACCAGGGAATGTTCGTCGATGTGGCCGCGCATGTAGGCTCGCTTCTGGCGGTCATGTGGCATTACCGCGCGCGGGTTTTCGAAATCCTTAGCTTCAAGAATTGGAATCTTACGGCGAAAATCGCGCTTTCGTTTCTGCCCGTATTGCTGCTTGGGCTGCTTATAGACCCGCCGCGCGGCGTCATTGTCATCGCGATAAATTCCATAGTATTCGGAATCATATTATACATAGCCGACCGATTCGGAAAGAATGACCGCGAGGTTTCCTTCGGCACCGCGTTCATCGCGGGCTGCGCGCAGGTTCTGGCGCTTATACCCGGCGTGTCGCGTTCGGGCATAACCATAACCGCGATGCGGGCGCGCGGCGTCAGCCGGACGGCAGCTTTGGACTTCGCGTTTCTGATGTCGATGCCCGCAATCGCCGCCGCCGGAGGATACGAGCTTATAAAGGCGGTCAAGGCCAGCGAAGCCGTCGACTGGTCGGCCGCCGGGCTTACCATATTGTTTTCAGCCATATTATCATTGCTCGCGATAAGGCTTATGCTTGGCTTCGTGCGGAAATTTTCCTTCGCGCCCTTTTGTATATACAGGGTCGCATTGGGCGCGATACTATTAATAATGTATCTGTAATTTTTCCCCATAAAACCAACCAATAACAGGCGGTTTTATGGGGGCCCCGAAAAAAATAAATATGCCTTGACAAAATAAATTAATGTGCCATTATAATGGCATGGCATACACATACAATTTAACCATCGGCATCCCCTGCTACAATTCCGAATTGTATTTGCGGGAATGTTTGAACTCGGTCCTGCGCCAAAAAGGCGAAGACGTCCAGCACGGCGGCATCGAAATAATCTGCGTGGACGACGCTTCGACCGACAAGCACACCACGGAAATCCTAAGCAAATACGAATCGAAGCACAACAATATCAAAGTTTTCCAACACGCCAAGAACCGCGGCGTTTCCGCGGCAAGGAACACCATCATCGAAAATTCCACCGGAAAGAAAATCATGTTCCTGGATTCCGACGACTATCTCGCCGGCGAATACAACCTTCAAACTCTTTACAGCCGGTCATACGCCCTGCCCGACATCGGGATGACTTCGGGAAGCATGCTAAAACGCACCGACGACAAGGGCGTCTATATGCCAGAAAGCTGGAAGGAATACTATATAACCGACAAAGACATGAATATGGAGGGAAAACAAACCATCCTTCTGTGGAACGACAAGCAGATAAGTTCCTGCAACAAACTATTCGACGGCAAGGTCGTCCGCGAAAGCATACGATTCGACACGACCTACACCTATTTCGAAGACGTGAAGTTCGTCGCCGATTATGTCATCAAAATGCCCTTCACGCGCGCCTTATACACGCCGGAATGCAAATACGTCTACCGCAAGCATCCGGCAAGCGCGGTCAACAAGCTGGACTCGGCCGAGCGCGGAATGCGCATAGTCGAATTCTACGCCAACCAGATGTGCTATTATCTGGACCTTTTGGAAAAATGCCAGAAGGAATTCGGCGTGGATTCCGTCGCATACAAGGCGATACTGGAACAGCTTTTGAAAAACATCGGAAAGATGAGGAAAGCCCAGACTTCCGGCCACACGCGCGAGCTTATGAATTCGATACTGAAATGGATGCCGCCGCAATGCCCGGAATGCGCGGGCAGATGCAGCATCGAATGCAGCAACCACAGGACGCTGGACTGCTGCCTGACCAAGGCGAAAGCTTTGATGGCCGACGGGCGCTCCAAATAAATTGACTTTATTGTTTCGGCTGTTATAATCCACGGGTTCGCCCCCATAGTATAATGGTAGAACACGTCCTTGGTAAGGACGAGACGCAAGTCCGATTCTTGCTGGGGGCACCACCCTTCGCCCAATGGGCTTCGGGTGGCGAGCCGGCTTTCGGGAGAGAGAATAAACCGAAAGGATAGAACAAAATGGAAAAAATATATCTCGTCGTCGACGGAAGCCAATCCGCCCCCAACATCCGGCATTCATTGCTGTCCCAAGACTTTCCGCACAAATCCATCGTCGAAATAGAGCAATCGGACCCCGCGCTTTTCGAAAAAATCCAGGCCGACTGGGACAACGGAAGCCTTAAAGGCGTCATCGTTTCCGGCAGCCCGCGCAGCGTCTACGACGAAGACGCAACACACCTTGACCCGCGAATTTACGAGCTTGGCGTCAAAAAGCTTCTAATCTGCTACGCATATCAGGACGCGGCATATCAGCTGGGCGGCAAGGTTCAGCCCGCAAGCAACCGCGAGAACGGCGTAGAAAAAATGGAATTCCAAACAGAGCAATTCGCGCAGCTTCCGCCGTTCATCAGAACTTTCCAGGAATCGGCCGGGGACAAGGCATTCGACGTGGTCACGAACCATGGCGACGAAGTCGTCGAACTCTGGCCCTGCGCCGAGCCGCTGGCAGCCACGCCCAACAATAAATTCGCCGCGGCCTATGACGACTGGCGCGACATCATCGCCGTTCAGCCGCATTTCGAAATATCGAAGGAACCCGTGCGAAGCGCCTTCTTCAAGGCTTTCCGCGAATGGACGGGTTTCGAAGCACGCGAAGAATTCACGGCCGCTGTGATGGAAGAATACATCGTCCAAGACTTGGAAAAAAATTATCCGCTGGAACCCGGCAAAAAACTTATGGTCGCGCTGTCGGGCGGCGTCGATTCCACCGCCACCGCCGCCGCAGTCATCAAGCATTACGGCCGCGAGAATGTGGAGCTGGTATTCGTGAACACCGGCCTGCTGCGCCGCGATTATCCTTCAAGCGAAGGACAGGAATTCGGACGCGAAACCAACAGACTGCTGAAACTTCTGCGCGACCAATTCGGCGAGGTCCATGAAATCGACGCGCGGGAACGCTTCATCGGCGCGCTGGCCGAGGCCGACGGATTCGACAATCCTGCAACCAACAAAGGGCGACGCCAAATAATCGGAAACCTTTTCGCCGACATATTCGCGGACTGGGCCGACGAACGCGGCGACATCCAATGGTTCTTCCAAGGAACCAACCAGGCCGACAAGCAGGAATCCGGTAAGGGCAAAGGCAAATCGGGACACATAAAAACGCACCACAACGAAGTGCCTTATCTGAAAGAGCGTCTGGAACAATCGGAAATCAAAATAGTAGAGCCTTTGCATTGGCTGTATAAGAACAACATCATCGAGCTTGGGCAACATCTCGGCCTGAACATGGAGCTTTACAAGCAGCCTCCCTTCCCCGGACCCGGCCTCGGCGTCCGCATAGACGGAACCATCGACATGGATTCCCTGGAATTCACAGGAATCTGCGACGCGATTGTGCGCCATCGCTTGGAAGAGGCTATGACAAACGGCGAGATAAAGCCGCTTGAAAAAGGATACAAGACGCGCCAATACTTCGCGGCGACCCTGAACACCGCCGAAGACAACGCGGAAAAACCATTTTTCGAGAAAGGCAATGGATACGGAGTATATATAGACGGAGAAAAATCAGAAAAATCCATCAGCCTTTACAGAAAGGTGAATGATATATTCCGCAACAGACACCTCGTTAATTTCAAGAAATGGGGGGCCTTGGCGGCAAGCCTGTGCGTATTATGCAACACTATCACGACGACCGGACAGAAAGGCGATAGCCGCGTGGACGGCTACCAGGCGGAAGTCCGATTGTTCGAACAAGACGGCTCTCCGATGGATATTTCGTATGAGGAACGCGAAAAGATTGCGAACGACCTGATGAACATCAAGGAAATCACGCGCGTGTCATACGCGCTGACGCAAAGCGATACGCCGCTTCGGTTCAAGGACGGCAAGCTTGCGAAAGTCGAAATCAATTCGGTGGACACGCGCGACTTCACATCGTTCAATTCGACCGATATTCCAAAGGCGGTTTTGGACAGGATAGTAGGCGACATACAGGGAAAATTCGGAATGAACGTCCTTATAACCGCCGCGTTCGGCGGCAAGCCGGGACGCACGACCGAGAGGCACTAGGCGAAGAACATCATCCGCTCCGCGCGCTGTTTCAGCGCGCCGTCGCGGATTGAATCAAGGGACGAATCGCCAAGCCGCCGCATGCCGTCTATATTGTGGCGCATGCACAATATCTTCAATTTCCCCACATCAACCACGAATCCCGAAAGCTTGCCGTATTCCTCGGAAAACTTCCGAAGGAACGTCGGCGCCGCGGGATTATAGAAATATTTGAACTCGTATTCGCGCGCGGCGATTTTCGCGTTCACGAAATCGAACACCCCGGCCAAGCGCGCGGTCGAATCTATAACCGTGTTCGTGCCTTTGAAATCGGCGTGTATGACGACGGGGTCGCCGCCTATGTCGACATCGCGGATTTCCATGTATTTATCCCAAATATTATCGAACGCCCCAGCCGGAACATAACCCCGAATCAAAGACCATATATCGCTCTTTCGCACCGGTTCCAAAGGGGTTTCGATTGTTTTCGTCATTTTCAAAACGAGCCGCGCGGCGTTCAAATCCGTATTGTGAACCTGCCACAGGAAAGCCGCCGCATCCCGCGCCAAAGCGTCCTGCATATCGGGCGGCATGGCTTCGAATTCGTTCAAATCCCAATGCGCGCCCGGAAGCAATTTATGCTTCGCGTGCGGATATTTTTCGTCCGCTATAATCTCGACATCGGGAATCGGGGTATCGGTGAAGGGCCTTATCAGGGACAATACGCCTTTTTCCTTATGATAGTTCTTCATATATTCTTCGGTTTTGGGAAAGCGCAAAATATTTCCGTCCACGGCGAAGGCCGCGGAAGTCCATCCCTCGCCGAAAAACCGAATGTCGGACGCGGGATATTTTTCCGACAAGTATCTTATTATATCGTCTTTGTTCATGTTTTCACCAGTCGATTGGTTCCGCGCCGCGGGCGGACAAGTATTCGTTCGCGCGGGAAAAATGGTTGTTGCCGAAGAAGCCGCGCGCCGCGCTTAGCGGCGAAGGATGAACCGACTTCAAAACCAAATTTCGGCCGGGGTCGACAAATTCCGCCTTCCTCTGCGCATAGCTTCCCCATAACAAATATACGATTCCTTCGCGATGGCTTAATGCGCGGATAACCGCGTCGGTGAAGGCTTCCCAGCCCTTTCCGGCGTGGCTTGCGGCCATATGCGCCTGGACGCTAAGGGTAGAGTTCAACAATAAAACGCCCTGCTTCGCCCAGTCCGTCAAGTCGCCTTTCGTCTTCGATTCGCGGCCAAGGTCGGCGCGAATTTCCTTATAAATATTCTGCAAGCTTGGCGGGAACGCCACGCCGTCCTTCACCGAAAAGCAGAGGCCGTGGGCCTGGCCCGGCTCGTGATACGGGTCCTGTCCGATGACAACGACTTTAACCTTATCCAGCGGACAAAGGTCGAAGGCGTTGAAAATATCGGACGCTTTCGGGAAAATCCGCCTGCCCGATTTGTATTCGCCGCGCACGAAGTCCGTAAGCTGGACGAAATAATCCTTTTCGAATTCCGCCGCCAGCGCGTTTTTCCACGATTCGTTTATTTTAACGTCTATCATTTTATAAACCCCTGCTGCATCGATTTCCACAAGACCACGTCGATATAACCGCGCGGCAACCCGGTTTCGCGGACAAGATGCGCGAACATGGCGTCGGCGCCGCCAGGAAATTTTTCACCCAGCCGCACAATCCAAACATCGTATTTCACTATGTCTTCGCCAAGGTTGCGCGCAAGATGGTTCGCCGTGATTTTTCCGATGTGCGGAAGGGTCGCCAGATAAACCAATTTATTCTCCAAGCCTTCCCGCTTATAATATTCATCCCGATATTTTTCGCGATTGTCCCAGATTTTCTGAATCGCCTTCGTCTTGTTCGCGTTCCCGAACAAGTCCGAAAGCGGCGCGCCTTTGCGCAGCGCTTCCATAATAAGGACATGGATTTTCTTGGCGGTTTTCTGCGAAAATCCGCCAGCCAAGACGACATACGCGGCCTGGCGCGCGAATTCGTCCGGCGAAAATTTCCCGGCCGCGCCCAGGCGCTTTTTGATGACTGCGAAGCTGTCCAAATCGGAATCCAAGCCCGCCTCTATCAGCCGCTTTTCCAAGTCAAAAAACCATTTTGCATCGAACATAATCCTATGCTAGACTATTGCGCAAAAGGAGTCAAACGATGAAATTCAAAGAACTTGGATTGTCCAACACCAAGGAAATGTTAAAGAAAGCCGAAGCCGGAAAATACGCCGCGCCCGGATACAATTTCAACAATCTTGAACAGCTGCAAGCGATAATAAAAGCGTGCGCCGGGTCCCAGTCGCCCGTGATTTTGCAAGTAAGCAAGGGCGCGCGGAACTATGTCGGCGCGACGCTTCTTGCCGCGATGGCGGGCGGCGCGACGAAATACGCGGCCGAGCTGGGCATGCGCGCGCCAATCGCGCTTCACCTGGACCATGGCGAAAGCTTCGAGATTTGCAAGGACTGCATCGACGGCGGATTTTCAAGCGTTATGATTGACGGTTCCCATCTGCCGTTCGAAGAAAACATCGCCCTCACCCGCCGCGTGGTCGAATACGCCAAGCAATTCGACGTGTCGGTCGAGGGCGAGCTGGGCGCATTGGCCGGAATCGAAGACGACGTGAATGTCGCGCATTCGGCTTACACAAACCCGGAAGATGTCGTGAAATTCGTCGGCGCGACCGGCGTCGATTCACTCGCGATTTCAATCGGCACATCGCACGGCGCGTTCAAGATGAAGTCGGCGTCGGACACCCTGCGCTTCGACATATTGGAAGAAATCGCGAAGAAGCTTCCGGGCTTTCCGCTGGTGCTGCACGGCGCGTCGAGCGTGCCGCAGGATTTGGTCGCGGAAATAAACAAGTTCGGCGGAAAACTTTCCGGCGCGATGGGAATCCCGGAAGACCAGCTGCGCCGCGCCGTAGAAATGAACGTATGCAAAATAAACGTCGACAGCGATTCGCGTCTTGCGTTCACGGCCGGCGTCAGGAAGTTTTTGGCCGAGAAACCCGACGCTTTCGACCCGCGCGGCTATCTTGGCGCGGCGCGCGAAACGATGGAACAGCTTTACAAGGATAAAAATTCCGGCGTCATGAATTCCGCCGGGAAGTATTAATCATTATCCAACTCCCCCGAAAGGGGGAGTTGATTTTTAAGTTCCGGGAATCGGCAATGTAAGGCCGGCGCCGACCTGGGATTTGCTTTTGCCGCCGCCGCCCATTCCGACCGCGCCTTTCAAATCGTCGTCGTGGACTTTGCCATAGACTTGGAACGCGACGTTCTCGTTCTCCAACCCGACATAAGCCTTGCGGTCGAAGGGATTCGCGCCGCCCTTGTATTTCGTGGTGTCGCTTTGGACTTCGAACCGGGTGTTCTGCTCTATCGTCCTTTTCGTCTTCTTCAATTCGTCGCCGATGTTCCTTTCCCTGTATTCGCCGCCGCCTTCGGGAATGGCTTCGATGCCTTCGGACAATTCGACATCGTAAGCGCCCGACAGGTCGATTTCGTCGTCGGAACCTTCGGACCGCGCTTCGGCCAAGGCGTTGCATTTCTCTATGGTTTCGACAGGGGTCACGCCGAAAACAATATCGTCGCATTCCGCCGCAAGTTCCGAAATTTCATCATCGGACATATCGCCGAAATAATACATCGAAAACGCCGGGCTTGCCAAAAGGCACGCGGAAAAAACTGCGATTATTCTTCTCATAATATCATTGTCCGAAGGTTATCATTATCTTGTTGCCCGCATTCTTGTCGCCGCAATCCGAAGGCTCGGCCACGGCGCCGCTGCGCGAACCGCCCGACCTCTCGTATTCTACCGAGTCCTTCCAGCCCATGATTTTGAAGTATTTGCATTCGTCTTCCGGAAGCCCGCCTATGGTTATGACGAACTGGCGCGGATTGCTTGAATCCGCCGCGATGCCGTATTCGCCGCCATATGGATTCTTTTTGCTCATGCCTATCGCGCCGAAGATGATAGAGCCTTCGATATTGCTGAAATCCTCGTATTCGGCCATCAACATTCGGACGTTCTGGACCATCAAGGACACTTCGTCCCGAACCTGCAATTTCTTCTGGTTCCTGAGAAGGTTCGGCACCATGGTGAAGGCCGCGATTGTGATTATAGTCATGACGGCAAGCACGCCCATCATCTCTATCATGGACCTTCCCGATTCGTTTTTATACATTGCAAGCCCCCGCGATTAATTTTATCATTATGCAATGATACCATAAAAGGCGGCGAAATGCAATTCGGCGATTTGATAAAAGACGCGCCCAGGCAGTCCGGAATCTATATGTTCTACGACGCCGCGGGGCGCCTGCTTTATGTCGGCAAAGCCAAGGATTTGGCCGCGCGCCTTAAACAATACACGGACAATGCGCGGCTTGAACCGCACAAGATAGGAATGGTTTCCGAAACCCGCCGCGTCGATATAAAGATAACGCCGACCGAGGCGGAAGCGCTTCTGCTGGAACAGGATTTGATAAAAGGCGAAAAGCCGAAATACAATATCCTGATGGCGGACGACAAGATGTATCCTATGCTGACCCTCACCAAATCCGAGTTTCCGCGGCTGTTGAAGTTCCGCGCGAAAATAACCGGCGGGCGCGACGTGTTCGGACCTTATCCGTCCGTCGCGGCGCTTCACGACGCGATTAAGACATTGCAGCAGACGACGGGGCTTAGGACGTGTTCGGACGCGCAGATGAAGAACCGCGCGCGGCCCTGCATATTGCACCAAATCAAAAGGTGCAGCGCGCCGTGCTGCGGCAAAATTTCGAAAGAAAATTACGCACTGGACGTGAAATTGGCGCGGCGCACGCTTTCGGGCGATTCGGCGAATGTCGCGGAAACCATACGCGAGCGGATGAACGCCGCAAGCGAAACGCAGGATTATGAGGCCGCGGCGACCCTTCGCGACAGGCTGAAATCATTGCAGACCACCGCGCAGATGGGGAAGATTTCGGAAAGGGCGGAACCGGCCGAGGCGAAATTCTTCGCGTATAAATTGAAAAAATGGGAAGAACCGGCGGCCGCTTTGGAAAAATGGCTGGGCATAGATTTGAAGCGCGCGGACGTGTTCGACAATTCGCACCTGTTCGGGAAAAATCCGGTCGGCGCCATGATAGTCTTCACCAAGGAAGGCTTCGCCAAGGGCGAATACCGCCATTATAAACTGGAAGACAAGTCCGTATCCGGAAACGACACCGGCATGATGGAGGAATTCCTGACCCGAAGATATTCGCGCGTTCAAGCCGACCATTCGGCGCCGTCATTAACAATCGTCGACGGCGGCCGCGCGCAATGGAACGCCGCCAAGAAAGTTCTATCGCGGCTCGGTTTAGACATTCCGGTTTTGGGCGTAGTGAAAGGCGAGGTCCGCAGCGGCGACGAGCATTTCATAATGCCATCGGGCGCGGAAGAAAAAATCGAAAAAGGCACGCCGCTGTTTTTAATGCTGCGCGCGGTCCGCGACGAAGCGCACCGGTTCGCCATAACTTTCCATCGCCGGCAAAGGGCGCGGTCGGCGACTTCCAGCGTCCTGTCCGAAATCGAAGGCGTCGGCGCCGCGCGGCGCCGCGCGCTTCTCGCGCATTTCGGCGCGCTGTCCATTATAAAGGACGCGCCCGCCGGCGCTCTTGCGAAAGTTCCCGGAATATCAAAGGACATGGCGAACAAAATATTTTTGTTTTTCCATCCCGATATGATAAACTAGGAAAAAGAGGAAATCACATGAAAGCATTCATAAACGGACTATCGATTTTCAGAATCGGCGCCGCATTCGCGCTGGTGCCTCTCATGTTCGAACAGCTTTGGGGCGCGGCGCTTATATTGTTTTCGCTTGCCGCCGCCAGCGATTTCTTCGACGGCTGGCTCGCGCGGAAGTTCAAAGCGACGTCCAAACTCGGCGGCGTGCTGGACCATATGGGCGACAAGTTCCTTATGACAATCGGAATGGTCATCGCGATGCTGGCGGTGCAGACGCCGCTGGTCATCAGCCTTGTCATAACAATGATTATCCGCGACCTTTATATAAGCGGGCTTCGAGAATTCATGGGCTCGCAAAAGATGGAATTGCCGGTCGACAACCTTGGCAAGATAAAGACCGCCGCGCAGCTTGTCGCGCTTTTCGCATTCTTCGGATTCTTCTATATATATATGAACGATATTTCCATCGGCGCGCATTCGGCGGCTCTTTACGCCGCGCTCGGGCTGCTGGCGCTGGCGGCCGCGCTTTCGGTCCTGTCCGCGGCCCGATATACTCTCAAAGCCGTCCAAAAAATAAAGAAGGGAAAATAAAATGCGATTCCTTATCCTTGCGGTTTTAACGACAATCATAACGCCCGCCCTGGCGTGCGAGCCGAACGAATTCACCAACAAGGCCGGCGACTGCGTCGCCTGCGGGCCCGCGCAAATATCCAAGGGGACGCACTGCGTATTCTGCAAGGACGGACAGATTCCGAACGCCGCGCAAAGCGGCTGCGTCGACCCTGTCGATTTCTGCCCGGATACCACGACCTTCGACGCCAAGACCGGCGAATGCGTAAAGAAAATCGTCAAGGAATGCGACGCCGGATTCGAATTGAATAAAAACCATCTATGCGTCGTCAAGGACGCAAAAAACATAAAGGTAGAAGAAAGAAACCTATCGGCGCCCAAGTCCGCCGCACCGACTGCGGCACAGGCGCCATACGAAGACTAATTCATCGCGGCGCGCAATGTTTCCAATTCCGCCGTTAATGTAAGGTCGGATAGTTTCTGTTTTTCGATATTATTGATTCCATAAATAATCGTGGCGTGGTCCTTGCCGCCAAGCGCGCGGCCGATTTCGGACAACGACATATTCGTTTCCGATTTCAGCACGTGCATCATCATCTGACGCGCGCGCACGATTTTCGCCTGGCGCCGCGCGGACATTATTTCATCGAACGACACCGCAAGCGCCGCGCACATCTTCTTCACGAAATCTTCCGGCGATTTTTTCCCATTAAGCGAATCGCCCAAGACGCGGCGCGATTCATCCAAGGTCATCTTCATTCCGAAGGTTTCGCACCAGACCGATATTTTTTTCGCCAGTCCCGCGACAACATGCCCGTCGCAGGCGGAATTCTCCGCGACGAACCGGGCGACTTCATCGGTCGCGCCCGCGGTCTTCAGAATCCGCATTTTCGCCGCGGCGTTCGGCGACGCGACATCGGCGACCACGCCGGACGACAATAAAGACTGCAAGCGGCGCGAAATTCCCGAAAGCGCGCCCGGCGCCTGGGACGCCGTCAGCACCACATTCCCGCCGTTTTCGATTACGGAAACCAGAAGCGATTCAAATTCGGCGAGCGTCGCGGATTTTCCAATCAAGCTTTCCACGCCGTCTATTATAAGGACGTCAGCCGACGCGATTTTATCCTTGAAGGCGAAGTTGGTCTGGTTTTTGAGCGACCGCACGAAGTCGGACACGAACCTGTCGCCCGAAAGCATGACGACGCTCCGGTCGCCGCCAAGGACGATTTCATTCCTGACCGCGCGCGCCAAGTGCGTTTTACCGCAGCCGCTGGCGCCGTATAAAAACAGCGGCGAAAACCCGACATTCGCGGCCGAAAGTTTTTTGCAAGCCGCGACGACGAATTCGTTTTCCGCGCTTGTTATGAAATTTTCGAAGGAATATGAATCGGTTTCCGGGCGCGGCGCGGGCGCGGATGCGACGGCGGGTTTGTTGTCATTGATATTCGCGGCCTCGGCCGCGGCGGAATTCATGCGGCTGCCTATTTCAAGGCCAAGCTTCATTTCGGCCGCGAGCAATTCCAACGCGGATTTGTATCTGTTCTTTATGCAGCCCGCGACGAAGTCGCTGGGCGCGCGCAAAATTATTTTGCCGCCGTCGGCGCTGCCCGACACTTTGGAAAACCATGTGTTGAATTCCGCGGGACGCACGGCGTCGGCGACCGAGCCCATAAAGTCTTCGAACAAATTTTTGGGTTGTTCAACAGCGGACATTTGCGATTTTCCTTCCTTCGTATAAGACACTTTAAGGGGGGACGGGGAATTTGCCATAATTTAATTTGAAAAATGGAAAAAATTTTCGCTTGAACGGATTTCTGCGGATTTTTCGGATTCGCGGGAAATGCCTTGAAAACCGCCAAAAAACGGGGTTAAAATGATTTCCGAATGAAGCCGCCGTTCGCCTTTTCGACGCGGCCGGATATTTCGAGGAGCACGAGTTCCTTCTTGATTATCGCTATATTTTCGCCAAGGGCGGACGCGATAACCGATTCGGACGAGGGTGATGCGGCCATAAGGTCTAAAATCCTATTCCCAAGCGCCGATTCGGCGCGCAAAACCGCCTTTTTTGTATTGTCAATACTACCACCAAACTCCAATTTCGGAAAGAAATCGTCCGCGCCCATGCACAAGGTCGCCGCGCCTTCACGAATCAATCTGTTCGGGCCGTGCGCGCGCGGGTCGGCGGGATGTCCGGGCAATGCGAAAATCCTGCGTCCGAAATCCTTCGCGAAATTCGCGGTAATCAGACTGCCGCTTCCTTCGTTCGATTCGCCCAGCACCAATTTTTCGCCAAGCGCCGCGACTATCCTGTTCCGCTGCGCGAAGTGCGTCGCAGTCGGCTTGAAGCCGACCGGCATTTCGGATACCACCGCGCCGCGCCGGACAATATCGTCATACAATTTCCGATTCTCCAAAGGCCATACATAATCGACGCCGCCCGCCAGGACCGCAATCGTATTCGCGTCGCCGTCCGCGCGCAGCGCGCCTTCGTGCGCCGCCGCGTCCGTTCCCATCGCCATGCCCGACACAACGGCGACATCGTTTTCGGCAAGGCGCTTCGCAATGTCCCGGATTATATCCATGCCCGCGGCGGAAGCGTGCCGCGTGCCGACGACCGAAACCGATTTCTTATCCAGCGCCGCGCGGTTGCCGAGCACGCTCAGTATCGGCGCGCAGCCGTAAGCGTGCTTCAAATTTTTTGGAAAATCATCGTCCGCGTCCGAAATATAAAATCCGCCCAGCGCGCGCAGCGAATCCATTTCGCGCTTCACGGAATCCTTGAAAGAGTCCGATAAATCCAAACTGGCCGCGGCCGCTTCCGCGTCGCCGTATTTCGCCATAATAGCGGAAAATTTCACGGCCCCTATTCCCGGCGACCTATATATGCAAAGGCGGTGGAAAATATCGCCCATCATAATTTGATTTTCGATTCGGTGCCGGACGCCAGGCGCTTTATATTCTCGCGGTGCCTTATTATGCCAAGCAACGACAGGAACGCAATCGCGAAGACTACCGCCCAGCCCTGGCCCAGAAACCAGGCGACGCTGGGCGCCGCGGCCAAGACGAACAGCGCCGCGACCGACGATATTTTCGTCGCAAAGGCCACTATCAGCCAAATCGCGGAGCATATCAGCCAAAGCAGCGGCGACACCGCGAACAAGAATCCAAGCGTGGACGCGAAGCCCTTGCCGCCTTTGAATTTCAGCCATACCGGAAAGCAATGCCCGACGACCGCGGCGGCGCCCGCCAGAATTCCCGCGCCAGGCACAATCCATTCGGCAATCCAATAGGCCGCAGCAGCCTTCAAGAAATCGAGCGCCAATGTCAAAGCCGCCAGCCATTTTTTCCCCGTCCGCAAAACGTTCGTCGCGCCGGTGCTTTTGCTTCCGATTTTTCTGACGTCGCCCATGCCGGACGCCTTCACTATTATATAGCCGAACGGAACGCCGCCCAATAAATAGCCGAACAACAACGCGATTAGCTGATACATCTCTTAACCCCTTGATTTATAAACGCGCTTTCATTATAATGAAGCAACCAAACAAAACAAAGGAATTTATTATGGCAAGCCACAAGTCGTCGAAAAAGAGAATCCTGGTAAGCGCGACCAAGAAAGCGTGCAACACGGCGAAAAAGACCGCGGTCAAAACCGCTATAAAAAAGGCCGAAAAGGCGATAGCCGGCGGCGACAAGGCCGCGGCGGCGCTTGCGGTCCGCGCGGCGGAATCCAAAATCATGAAGAACAAGGTCATGCCGAAAAAGCGCGCGGCGCGCAAGGTTTCGAGATTGGCGAAGAAGTTGAAGTAAATTATTGTCAGCTCCCCCTTGCGGGGGAGTTTTTTATAAAATATTTATTATAATTCGCTGCGGGATTTATGGAGCGCCAGGCGCGCGGCTTTATTTTCCGCCGCCGCCTTCTTTTCCTCCGCAAGCTTTCTGTCCAGCAGGACGACGCCCGAAGGGGAACTATCCCATGCGGCTTTGTTCTTCAAGCGCTTCGACGCTTTTTCCAAATAATTTTTGGTCGTTTCGGATTTGCCGAGCGCGAATTTGTCCGGGTCAAACACCGCGATTTCGTTTTTGAATTCTTCAACGCGCGCCGCATGCCTGGCCGCTTCAAGGTCCGCCGCGTCGATTTCGGCGCGCTTTTCGGCTATGCGCGTCCTTAAAGTCGCCAAAGATTTTTCCGCCTGGGAAACCTGGTCGGTCAGATACTGCGCCTTCTCGCCCAAGCGATAGGCGACGTCGCCCGAATTGTAATAATTCAATTCCATATCCATATAGCGCTCATAGTCGCCCACATTGACATCTATCCGGCTATTGTTCTTATAGTCGTCAAGGTTCTCGCCGAAAAACGCGGCCGACACATACGTGTTCACGTTCCTTTCGGCGAGCCCTATAACCGCGCGCTCGTCGTTCGAAAATTCCGGCATCATCGGGTCCGTGGCGCCGGCAAGCGCGCCCCGCTTCTCGGCGGCGAGAACCTTGTCCTTTATCCTTTGCGCCAAGTCGGCGAACTTATTATAGAAGTCCTTCTCATACTTTCCGGCGAAAAAGCCGTTGGGATTTTCAGGCACCTCGTAATCCGCGACGTTTCCGATTCCGGCCGACAAAAATTCATCCTCCAACTTCTGGGCGGCAATCGGATACCCGTAGGTGAACTTGCCCTTATAGCCCCGCGCCATTTCGCGAAGCTTGCCGAAATCCTTCTGGAATTCCTGGTGTATGTCGTAAAGCTTGTAAGCCAGCGCGACCTTTTTGTCGACGACCGACTTGAATTCCGCAAGGGCGCGCAGGGCTGACGCCACTATCTTTTCGGCCGCGACGTCTTTCTTGAAAGCTTCCCTGTCCGCGCCGGATTTCTTTTTCGGCGCGGCGGCGGGCGGAAAGGCGCGCGGCGCGGGCATGGAAGAATCCTTTATCTTCTTTTCGTCAGCCGCGGCTTTTCTTTTCAAATCTTCAAGCACCGCGGTTTTCCTGAATTCGTATCCGCCGTATTTCTCGTCCGAAACCATAGGGGAAAAATTCACCGGCCGCTCGCGGTCGATGTCGAAGAATTCCTTGTTGACAAGCTGGGCCTTCGCGCCGACATACTGGTTGACCCTTATATACTTGTTGAAAGCGCGCGCCAGGATTTCCATATTGCCGAAGCCGCCGCCGATTTTCTTCATATCGATTCCGCCATAAACCTTGTCGATGAAATCGGCCTGCTTCTTTTTCCCAAGCCCGTCCAAGGAATTCCGGACAAGTCCGTTAAGAAAAAGAAATCCGGAGTCTTCGGCGTCAGGAATCCTGCCCGACAATAAATCCGAATCCAAGTCGGGCGACAATTTGAAATCGAATTCGCCGCCAAGCTGCGCGGAATATTCGTCATTTTCCATAGTCTTGCCGGACATATCGCTTGCGCGCCAAGCCTTGTATGCGGCAAGAAGCTGGTCTTCCGTCTTTATGGATTTCATTTCCTATCCTTGCATTTTCGCGGGAACGCGGAACTGCACCGGCACCGGAAGCTTGCTGGAATCGTCCTTTGCGGCGACCATGAAGCCCATGCGCGCCGCCGGGTTCTTATAGGAAGAAGAATCCTTCCCAAGCGCGGCCATCTTTGCGTCCAAACCATCCGCGGCCAATGCAAGGTCCCGCGCGATTACCGCGGAATTCGCATAGTTCAATTCCGTGTCCATGATTTTCCTGTATTCGGAAATATAACTCCAAATATTGTCGTATTCCCTGGGGGTAAGCTTTGGCATGACTATATCGTATTCGGGCTTGGCCGCATCGGCGGCCTTTATCATGCCGAACCTGGCCGAAGCCCTTTCGTAAAAATCCTTGGCGGCGGCGCCTTTTTTGGATTCGAACGGCCAGGGCCACTTATTGGAATCGCCCAGCAGATTTTCCGGAATATCCACGGCCGCGATTTTTCCCTTGAAGAATTCCTCGTATGCCTCGGGCATGAATTTATTCTTGAAATCGAGGCCGTATTCGCCGGAAGCGGCGACGAACCTGTCCAATTCCGCGAAAAGTTCGGCGACATAGCGGAGCCGCTCGGCCACGGCCATTTTCTTGTCCATGACGAGCCGGAAAAAGCCGAGGCTTTCCCTGATTTCGTCTACGCTCATTTTCGAATTGGTATCCATGCGACAATTATACCATAAAATGCGGGAACGACAAAATAAAAAAAAGCCCGCAACCGCGGGCTTTCATCCGGTATGGGAAGAATTACTTCTTCATCCATTCCTTGCAGTCTTTCTCGCCGCGGGCCATGTTCGAGAAGGTGTTCTCCTCGTATCCGAAGACCATGTTTCCGGTTTTGGCGACGACGACCGTGCAATCTTTCTTGTTGCCGTTGGCGTCGAAGGTTCTGTTGGTGGTGTAACCGTAGCATCCGGTAAGGACAAGGGCGGCCAAAGCCAACAGGGATAGTTTTTTCATGAGTTATCTCCTTTTTAGTTTAACTGACGGGATTTTATTCCAAAAACCATAAGAATACAAGCAAAATTTAAGCTTGCAAACCGGGCGGGATACAATATAATATCGGCCTATACGGGTGCTTAGCTCAGTTGGTAGAGCAAATGACTCTTAATCATTTGGTCGTGGGTTCGAATCCCCCAGCACCCACCATTAATCCGTGGTGCGCCGTCCTTCGTTCCCTCGCGACGCGCACATCAAAAATTTCCTAATAACGGAAATTTTTGTGTGCTTATTCGCTCGTGCTCGAATCCCCCAGCACCCACCAGAATTAAAAATGAAATACATCCAATATATAGATTCTCCGAACGGGATTATAACGCTGGTCGCGAATGACGCCGCGCTTATCGAACTCGAATTCGGGCGGCGCCACGCCGCGACCGAAGGGAACAAAATCACAAAGCTCGCCGCCGCGCAACTGGCCGAATATTTTTCCGGCGCGCGACGCGAATTTTCAATCCCGTTGGCGCCGGCCGGCACGAAATTCCAAAAATCCGTATGGTCGGGGCTTCTTGCGATTCCATACGGCAAAGCCATTTCGTATAAGCAGCTTGCGACCAACATCGGGCGCCCGCTCGCCTGCCGCGCGGTCGGAAACGCGAACGGAAAAAATCCCATATCAATCATAATCCCCTGCCACCGCGTGATAGCGGCGGACGGAACCATCGGCGGATATTCATCGGGCCTTGCCAACAAGACGCGCCTTTTGCGAATCGAAGGGATTGACATATAGATATTCTAGGTGTAGCCTTGGTCCAAGGGACGGAGAGGGGCAAACTTTATAGGAGTTTCCCATGTCCAAAGACTATGAAAAATACGACGTATCCTCGTCCAAGCCCGAAGTCCATGCGGCGACAAAGGACAATGACAAGGGGCTTTTCCCGAAAGCATTCTGCAAAATCAATCCCGCCCCGCGCGGCGGTTTCTTCGGACGCATAGCCGACTGGATAAATCCTTTGGTATCCATAAATTCTTCGGACGGCGCCGGAACCAAAGCCGCCCTGGCCTATATGTATTGGAAGGAAACCGGCGACATATCCGTATGGCACGGGGTGGTTCAGGATTCGATAGTCATGAACCTAGACGACATACTTTGCGCGGGCGGAATCGCGGGCGAGCTTCATCTGACGTCCAACATAGACCGCAATACGAAAAGGATACCGGGCGAAGTCCTGGCCGAACTTATAAACGGCGAGAATTATTTCCTTCACACCATGCGGCTTTTCGGCATAAACATAAACGGCCAATGCGGCGAGACCGCCGACGTCCCGGACCTGACGCCTACAATCCTAATCAACAACGCGATGCACTGCCGCATGAAAAAACGCGACGTCATCAATAATGGAAACATCGCGCCGGGGCAGAAAGTCGTGGGACTGGCCTCGCACGGGCAGGCGACCTATGAAGATTCCTACAACGGCGGCGCGCGCAGCAACGGATACACAAGAATGCGGCACGACCTTATCCATCCCGAATACCGATGGAAATATCCGGAAACATACAACGGCGGATTCGGAATGCTCCACATCAAAGAGCTTAAAGAAATCATGAGAAAAAATTACAGGATTCCGACCGCCCTTCAAAACGATTTGGAAAAACACATCGAAAACGTATTCGTCGGAATCGGCGAAAACGCATACAACGGAACGAAAAAACTAACCGACTTGATAAAGGTCGAAACGGACGAGCAGATTCCCTTCGGAAAACTGGCCCTGTCGCCGACGCGCACCTATGCGCCGATATGCAGGGACATATACAGGGAAATCGGAAACAGGAAAATCAAGGGCATGGTGCACAACAGCGGCGGAGGCATGACGAAAGTCCTGAACTATCTGTCCCGGCCGATGACGATAATAAAAGACAACCTGTTCGACATGCCCGCGCTTTTCGGGCTTATCCAGGCCGAAACGGGCGCGCAGTGGAAGGGAATGTATGAAGACTTCAACATGGGATGCGGATTCGAGATTTATGTCGAGGACGAAAAAACCGCCGAGAAAATCCAGAACATAGCCATGCGATACAATGTCGCGTCCAAAATAATCGGCGAGGTCGCGCACAACGGAAGCGACAAGCCGTCTGTCATAATATCCGGCGTCAACGGGACGTTCTCGTATTCAAGATAAGCGGCGGCCGCGCGGCTTTTTCTCGCGCTCTATGAATTCGCGGTAATAGTCGACGATGGTGTGGACGGACTTGAAGAATCCTTTTTTGTGCGCGGCGAAAATTCCAAGCAGCGCGAAGGACGATATGGTAATCGTCATGGTCAATGCGACAATTTCCATTATTTCCTTGAAGGACATAGGCGCTCCTTTTTTGCCTTGAAATCTTAGCGCGGCGCGGCCATCCTCTCAATAGGAATCACGCCCCACAAACCCAACCCGTTCCGGGCGGGTTTGCGGGGACCCATGGGAAAAATGAAAATAAAAAAATCCGAATTTTTGAAGGACCCGTTTCATGTAGCGAAAAATTTGCTGGGCGCGACATTGCATTCGAACATCGGCGGAAAACCGACCAGCGGGCGCATAGTGGAATTGGAACTATATACGGGACGCGGCGACAAGGCCTGCCATGCATGGCGCGGGAAAACTCCGCGCAACGCGGTCATGTTCGGCCCGGGCGGATTCGCATACGTCTATTTCGTCTATGGAATGCACCATATGATGAATGTCGTGATAAGCAAAGCCGGCGAAGCGAACGCGATATTGATTCGCGCTTTGGAACCGATTGACGGATTGGAAACGATGAAGGCGCGCAGAAAAATCCGGGACGAAAAAAACCTTTGCAACGGGCCGGCGAAACTGACGCAAGCGCTTGGGATAACGCGGAAGCACAACGGCGAAGATTTGGAAGGCGCTGTGATTTGGCTGGAAGCGTCGCCGAAAAAATTTCCGGCGGCCAGCGGAAAAAGAATCGGCGTCGATTATGCGGGCAAAGACGCCGCGCTTCCCTGGCGGTTCGTCATAAAGGGAAATAAATTCATCAGCAAACCGATATAATTTAATTCGTCACCCTGACTAAGGTCAGGGTCTCAAATTGTATAATTCATTATTATAAGGATATTTACAATTTGAGATGCCGACCTCCGTCGGCATGACAATTTTTATTTCACAATAACCGGCGTCCAAACGGACACGTCGATTTTTTGCAAATCTTTCGGAAGTTCCTTCACTTCCATCGCGTTCCACATCTGGGTGCGGCCGAATGGGCCGATTTTCCCGCGGACTTGAAGCTGGTTGAAGTCGACGTCTTCCTTGGTCTGCCAAATGACGGACGAATAAACGCTGCCCGATTTCGGGTCCAGGATTTTTCCGCCCTTCCATTCGGTTCCGTTCCATTCCATGTCCCAGATTATATCAAGGCCGACCATTTTGGGCTTGCCCTTCACGTCTTCGGCGACCTTCACCGGCGCGGACAATGTTTCGGCGACGGCGGTTCCCTCGACATTGAAAATCGCGACTATGCGGCCGCAAAGATTTTCTCCGCAATCATACAAGCGCACGATGGATTTCGCATTGCCCGTCTTGTCGTCTATCGTTTTCCAAAATCCCTTCACAGGGAATTTCACATCGGCCGGTTCGGTCGTAGCGAAAGCGTTGGTCGCCATAAAAACCGCGAAAGCGGCGGTTAAAATCTTCTGCATGACATACTCCTTTTTTGTTAGGGCAATAATACCCGAAAGCCGCGGGAAATCCAGAAATTCATTGTATATACATTTGTATAGATAAATCTATTGACATTTGGAAAACTTGTTGTATAAAACATGGGTCATGCCGAATATGCTCCAACAACTTTTCCTGATGAACAGCGACGATATTTTGAAGGACTACGCCGTCTACCGCGCGTTCAACAAAAGCGATTCGGTAATCAATATGCGGATACCGGGCGCGGTCGCCGACAAGCTGAAACAGCTTGCGGCGGCGAAAGGCGTCCCGTATCAGACGCTTATAACCGCAACGCTTTTTTCACTGGTCAACGACGAAGATAAAAACAAGAAGAAGTGATTTTTGGCGACCCCACCGGGATTCGCTCGGTGCTTCGCACCTGCGCGGCAATCGTCCCAGCTCAAACTTCGCAAGCTCGTTTTCGCTGACTCATTGTCGAACCCTCCGGGTTCGCTTCCCGGGGGCAAAAAATAAAACCGCGCTTTCGCGCGATTTGATTTTTTGGCGACCCCACCGGGAATCGAACCCGGGTTTCAAGAATGAGAATCTTGCGTCCTAACCGCTAGACGATGGGGCCAGTAAAAACAGACAAAAATGGTGCGGATAAGAGGACTCGAACCTCCATGAACTTGCGTTCACTAGTACCTGAAACTAGCGCGTCTACCAGTTCCGCCATATCCGCAGTGCATGAATTATAACCGCGCAGAGCCAGATTGCAAGGATAAATAAACCGGGATTACTCCGCGCATTGGACGCGGTTGTCCACGCCTTCGAACAGCAGAATTATATTCTCGTCCGAATGGTCCGGGCAGCATATGCTTCTAAGCTCGCTCTTGAAAACCGCGATTTCGAAGTCCCTTTCCTCGCCGGAAAAATTCCGGTCGATGACGCCATACATATTGGCGATGCCGGCGTCGACTTCGCATTCGGGCGGCATGCTGCCGGGAATCCTTCTGACTTGCGCCGGATTGATTCCGGATTCGGAAACGTCGGCGTAGCAGTTGGTTTCGTTGCATTCTTCGGCCGAAGCGCCGAACGCGAAAGCCGCAATAAAAGAAAATATCAGAAGTTTTTTCATCATATTAAACCCTCAGCATTCCGCCGTTGACATGGATGGTTTGGCCCGTGATATAGGACGCTTCGCCCGACGCCAAAAACACGGCGGCGGCGGCTATATCGGCGGGTTCGCCGAATCTGCCGGCCGGAATCTGTTTCAACATAAGATTTTTTATATCGTCCGACAAGACATCCGTCATAGCGGTTTTTATGAAGCCCGGCGCTATGCAGTTCGCGGTTATGCCGCGGCTGGCGACTTCCGTCGCGACGGATTTTGTCATAGCGGTTATGGCGCCCTTCGACGCGGCGTAATTCGCCTGACCGGCGTTGCCCATGGTGCCGACGACGGAAGTTATATTGATGATTCGGCCGAAGCGGTTCTTCATCATCGGCGAAACCGCGGCCTTCGAAAGACGAAAGGCGGAGCCAAGGTTCACATTAAGGACTTCGAAGAAATCTTCGTCCTTCATGCGCATCATCAGGCCGTCCTTTGTCATGCCCGCATTGTTCACAAGAATATCAAGGCGGCCCGCGGCGGCAATCGAATCGGCGACAAGCTTTTCAGCGGCGGCCGCGTCCGACAAGTCGGCCGCGATTAAAAACGCGCGGTCGCCGAGCTCCGCTTTAAGCGATTCCAACTTGTCGAGTTTCCGCCCGGTCAAGACGACGGCCGCGCCGGCCGCGTGCATAGCGCGCGCTATGCCTTCGCCGATTCCACCTGTGGCGCCCGTTATAAGCGCGACTTTTCCAGTCAAATCAAACATTCTGTTCTCCTATGAAATTCTTGATGTCATCGGGCGTGCCGACAGCTTCGGCCTTCATGCCTTCGGATATGCGCGGCGCAAGTCCGGTCAGGACTTTGCCCGGACCGAATTCGACGACTTCGTCGACGCCGAGCTCGGCCGCGTTCAAAATAGTTTCGCGCCAGCGAACGCCCTTCACCATCTGCTGCACCAGAAGATTTTTGATTTCTTCCGAATTGAAAACGGGCTGGGCGGTGCGGTTGGAAATCATCGGGACAATCGGCGGCACAAGAACTATGTCGGCAAGCGCGGCTTCCATCTCCATGCGCGCGTTCTCCATAAGCGACGAATGCGGCGGCACCGAAAGCGGCAACAGCATGGCGCGCTTGGCGCCCGCTTCTTTGGCAAGCTCGATGGCTTTGTCGACGGCGGGCTTGGAACCGCTAACCACGACCTGGCCGGGCGCATTGTCGTTCGCCAAATCGCAAACGCCAAAATCCAAATCGGACGAAGCGCGGCAGATTTTCTGAACCGATTCTATGTCGAGTCCGAGCAGAACCGCCATAGCGCCCTGGCCGACGGGCACGGCGCGCTGCATGGCTTCGCCGCGCAGGCGCAATAATTTCGCGGTGTCATGAAGGGACAACGAGCCCGCGGCGCAAAGCGCCGTGTATTCGCCGAGCGAATGCCCCGCGACATAAGCGAAAGCGTCGCGGATGGTGCGGCCCGAAAGGTTCATCCAAACTTTAAGGACGGCGATGGACACGGCCATGATTGCTGGCTGGGAATTGGCGGTAAGGGTAAGTTCTTCCATGCTTCCGTCGAACATTATCTTGGACAGGTCCTGGCCCAGCGCGTCGTCGACTTCGGCGAAGACGTTTTTGGCGACGTCGAATTTATCGGCAAGGTCTTTACCCATGCCGACGAACTGGCTGCCTTGGCCAGGAAAAACTAGCATTTTTGACATATCGTTTCTTTCCTTTCTTGGAATTGAATAATAGCATAGAAAAACAGGATTGCAAGCGCGGAAAAATTGCGCTTGACACCCCATCCGTCACCCTGGCGAAAGCCAGGGTCCAGTAAAAAAGAAGTCGGCCTTCCGGCCGACGCTCTATAACTGGATGCTGGCCTGCGCCAGCATGACGACTATATTTCGGGCTCGGGAAGAACGGCCGGCATATTGGTTTGGATGAAGTCGCGGAAGCTCGGCATGCGGAAGGTGTCGTCAAGGCCGATGGACTTGAATCCGCCGATGTCGCATTTGGTGTTCGCGCCCTCGTAGAAGAAATAGGCCGTGCCGGCGACCGCGCCGACGGCGGTTCCGAGTATGGCGCCCCTGCCGACATTGCTGTCCCAAATCTTTCCGAAGATGGACTGCTTCTCGCCGTCCTGCTTTATATACAGCTTGGACAGGTCGTTTATGATTATATAAAGGTCGTTCTTCTCGGATTGGCTGAGGTTAGAACCGGCGATTTGCGGTTCGAGCAGTTTAAGCTCGTTAACCCTGTTCGCCCTGTCTGCCATATACTGCGCCTTGTCGAAGTTTCCGACCGGCGGAAGATTCTTCACCAAAGCTTCGAGCTTAGACGACATTTCGTTCGCGCGGCGCTTGCCTTCCAGTATCTCGTTGTCGCCGAAGTATTTCCATTGGCCGTCGACGCTATATTTGATGGTAACCGCGGGCCCGGTCTTTCCGGCGCATTTAATGCTTGGCGCGTATTCGAACTTCGCGGTGTTGTTTATATAATTCATTATATCCAAAGCGGGCTGGCATTCCCGGTTGGTTCTGCTGAGCATATCCTTCGCATTGTTCAGGTTGCCCGCTATCACGTCGAACATGAAGGCGTCGCCCTGGTTCGGATATTTAAGCTCCGACTGGGCTATGCAGTTCCATGTGGTTCCGGCGGCCATCGTGCTCTTTATATTATTCGCGACGTCGCGCGGCAAGGACGCGCACCAGAAAGTCGTGTCGTTGGCGTCCATCTGTTTTTTGATTCTTTCAATCTCGGCAAGGAAATCCTGCTTGGTGGAAAGCTTGGAGCCGGACGAAGCCGCGGCGACACCGGCCTCGGCGCCAGCGGCGGCCGCGTTGGCGTCGACTTTTTTCTTGGCCTGGCCTTCCTGATATTTATCGACCGCAAGTCCGATGCCGGCGCCCGCAAGGCCGCCGCCCACAATCATCGCGGGAACGATATATTGGGAATTCCTGCGCATGACGCTGATGGTGTCGAACATGCCGGCGTCGCACTTCACATAGGAACCGAAGGGATAGAAAGCGACCGCGTCGCCGTCGCCGCTGCTAATCTTTCCGCCGGTTCCGACCGCGACTATCGGCACCATGCACTCATACGTAAGCTCGTTGAATTCGCCCTGATAGCCGTATGCTTCGATGGCGTTGCAAACGTTTCGCGCGGTGCCGACGTTCACGTTAAGCGCCGGGACCATGCGGTCGTCCTCGTCCATATAGGCGACAAGCTTGCCGCCGGCCATGACGAATTTTTCACCCGTTACGGGGTCGGTGTAAAGGATGGTGCCGTCGGCCAAAAAGCTTTCGGTCATTATGTTTCCGGTGTTCGGGTTCACGACCTGGACGTCGCCCGGCGCGCGGACATTGGCGGCGGCGCTCGCGCGGACTATGTCCGCCAGATTGGCGTTATTTCCGGCCGGCATGGGCGCGCCGCGAAGAACGGCCCGGCCGGCTTCCACGCCCGCCGCATGAACCTGCGCCGAAAACGCCATGGCGCCGATGATTCCGAATACTATCTTTTTTTGCATAATACGCCCCCTAACCTGGTAATTCCCTATGCGGAATTATACCATATTTTCGGGCTGGGTTCAATCAAGAATCTTAGCCGCGGCGGCGGCGGTTTCGGAAACCGCTTCGCTTAAAGGAACGCGCATGAAGCGCGGGTCGGATTTTTTAAGCGGCGCGCTTGCGCTTTCCATCGCGGTTTCGCACGGATGGCTGTCGGCGAACCAGCTGGACAGCAGGTTTCCGCCAAGCCAGCCGCCCGCGACGCCGACAACTATGCTGGCGCCGCCGGTAAAGGGCGCGAGGGCGATACCGCTGGCGACGCCGGCCGCCGCGCCCAAGGCCGTCTTCTTTATAAGGCCGGAAGTGTTGAGGCTGAGCGAAGGCTCGGCCAGGCTTCCGTCGAATTCCATAAGGCTTATCAGGTCGCCCGTTATGCTCAGGCGAAGGCCGCTTGCCGGGCGCGAAGTCATGCCTATGCGGATTGTTTCGCGGCCGAAATCCAAATCGCCCGCAAGGTTTATATTGAACACGCTGGATTCGAGCGCGATGCCGTTCCGCGTTTCTATAAGCCCGTCGCGCACTTTAAGATTGACCGCGACGCAATCGATTTTGGCCTGATGCTCGTCCTTGTCGGTGCGGAAAAGGTCGCGCAAATCGCCGCCCAGGCCCGTCAGGAAATCCTGGCCGTAGACGGACGATACCAGCTTCTTCTTGGCATATCCGCTTCCGACGGAATGCGCCTGGGCCCTTCCTGTAAGGGTCGCGAAGACCCGGCTTAAATCGGCGCCGCGCGCGCGGACGGCGAATTCGACATTCATCGGCACGCCGGACACAAGCTTGTCCTGGCCGATTTCGTTCAGGATTCCCGCGACATAGATTCGCTCGCCAAGGCCGGCCGCATAGGCGTGGATTTCGGAATCCATAATTTCGCCGCGCATGAAGGCGTCTATATCGCCGCCGCCCATCATGACCCGCGCCTTTATTCCGAACGCGGCGTCCTTAAGCTTTATCTTCGCCTTTATATTGTTGATTCCAAGCTCGCGATAGACGACCAAAGCCAAGACGTCCAAATCCAAATCGGCGTCCCAGTCTTCAAGAATTTCGACAGGCAGCGATGTATCCTTGAAAACGTTCAGGGGGCGGGCGGGCCGCTTCCATGTCCCGCCGTAAAGGGTCGGGAAAATTTCGCCCAGAACCATCCGGTCGGTTTTTATATCCAACTTCGCGCGATGGCGCGGCGCGCCCCAGGATATGTCGCCGGACACGGCCAGCGCATTGCCGCCGCGCGGAAGCGCCGACTTGATTTCAAGCTTGCGCAGCTTCAAATCCTTGCGCCCGAATCCGCCGTCGGCCGCGATGCTGACGGGCATAAGCTTCGGGAAATCAAAGCCCAGTTTGCGGAAGGTTTTCGCCGAATCCATGGCGCCGCCGCGAAGCTTGAAATCGATGGGCACCAGGCTTGTCTTTTCAAGCGCGATGTCCGCCGTAAGGTCAAAGCCCGCGCCGGTCAATGTCGCGCGGATGGGATAGATTTTGCGTTCGGTATTAAGCGGCGCCATGACGGCCTTCAAGTCGTAGACATCCTTGCCGGACACGATTCTCAGCTGGGCCAGGTCGCCGTCGGCCTTCCTGTCCATCGTTATGCGGACAAGCTGCGGATTATAGGTTTCATCGCCGAACTTCAATTTGGAATTCCTTAGTATAAGCTCGCGCGCGGGGATTCTTTCGATTAGCCTTTCGCCGCCGCCGGCCTTCGCCGAGGCTCCGGCCGACAGGCTTTCGGAAATATTCAGGTTAAGGTCGCTTACCGCAATCTGCTCTATCGACACGCGCTCGCGGAAAAGCGAAATCAGATTTATCCGGACGGACAATTTCGAAAGCGAGGCCGAAGCGCCGGACATCGACACCGACACGTCCTCGAACACTATAACAGGGCGCGGCGATATGTCCCAGGAAACCTTTCCCCATTTGTCCACGGACACGCCGGAAGATTTTTGGATTTCGGCGACAATCCTGTCCTTATACTCGTTAGGGTCGGTCGTATATATATATATGCCAAGGGACACCGCGAGCGCGGCTATGGTAAGCGCCAAAAGGCGCGTCCAAAGCGCGAAATTATAAATGAATTTCGACAATTTAATCTTCATGGCCTAACCCAGAATCCCGCGGACAGCCGCCGCCATAAAGTCCGGAACCGGCGCGGAAAATTCCATAAGCGCGCCCGTCGAGGGATGCTTCACCGACAATTTCTTCGCCAGCAGATGAAGGCCCTTTATTTTGCCGAACTGGTATTTTTCGGCGTCGCCCTTGAATCCATAAACAGCGTCGCCGAATATCGCGGCTTTAAGTTCCCGCGCGGCGTGTATGCGAAGCTGGTGCGTGCGGCCGGTCTTAGGACGAAAGCGGACAAGCGTCATCTTGCCGGGAATATTGCCGACGACTTCGAATTCGGTCGCGGCTTCCTTCAAATCTTCATCGCCCTTTTTGGCAATCATGGTTTCTATAATTCCCTTCTTCTTTTTGACGTCGCCCGCAAGGACGGCCAGATATTCCTTTGCCGCGGTCTTGTCTTGAAGCTGTTCCGACAAGCAGCGCGCGGCGGACAGGCTTTTGGCGAATACTATTACACCGCTGGTCTCCTTGTCAAGGCGGTGGACCGGAAACGCGCCCGTCGCCGGGAACAAAGCGCCCGCCATCTTGTCCATCGATTTCGAAATTCCCGTCCCGCCCTGCGCGGCGAGTCCCGCGGGCTTGTTGAACACGACCATGTCCTTGTCGTTATATATGATGGTTTTGCGAAGCGCCTCCAAATCCGACATGGAAAATTTGGCGCCGTCGTTCGTTTTTTCAATCTCTATCGCGGGCTTTTCGAATTCCTTCATGCTTGGCGGAAGGCGGACGACGCTGCCGCTTGCTATGCGTTCGGTGCCCTTCATGCGCTTGGAATCGACGCGAAGCTCTCCCGTGCGGCAGACCCGGTGGAAGACCGCGCGCGGAAGCGCGGGAAAGTGCCGGAATAGGAACCTGTCCAGTTTCACTCCGTCCATGGTCGCCGGAACTACAAGGGGTTGCATTTTTTCTGCCATATGACCCGATTATAACCATTTGCTTTTTGGCTGTCAAAGTATTAAAATGCCCGCATGATAAAGAAAATATTCGTTTTTTCGCTGTTTTTCGCCATGTTTTCCGGCGCCCGCGCGGAAATCGTCGTGGACATAGTCGCGGGAAACACTCCGCAAATCCCGGTCGCGATAGTTCCGTTCGAAACCGCGGACGCAACGCTTAAAGCCGACGCGAAAATGCTGAACCAGGTCCTCGCGCAGAATCTGGAACGCACCGGCCTGTTCAAAATATTGGACCCGGAAAGCTTTCCCGAAACGCTTAAATTCGGCGAGCTGCCAAGCTTCGAACATTGGAAGCTTATAAAGGCAAAAGCCCTGGTCCAGGCGAAACTATCCAAGGCAAGCAACAACAACCTTCGCCTGCAATTCTTCCTTTGGGACGTCGACAGCGGCGAGCAGATAGAGGCGCAGAGTTTGGTCGCTTCGGTAAAATCCAAACGCCGCCTGGCGCACATATCCGGCGACGAGATTTATAAAAGGCTTACGGGCGAAGGCGGATATTTCGACACGCAAATCGTCTATATAGCCGAATCCGGCCCGGTCGAAGCGCGAATCCGCCGCCTTGCCATCATGGACCAGGACGGGCACAACAACCGCTATATTTCCAGCCCGGACGTATATGTAACGTCGCCCTATTTCTCGCCCAATATGCACACCCTCGTCTTCCTTTCATACAGGAACGACGACCCGGCGGTTTGGACCTTGGACCTTTCGACGGGCGAGCAGCGCAAGCTGGGCAAATTTTCCGGCATGACGTTCGCGCCCGCGTTTTCGCCCGACGGAAACAAGGTCGCGATGAGCCTTGTGGACGATATGGCCATCAACCTTTACGAATACGACATGGAAAAGAAGACGCTCCGGCAGCTTACCTATTACGACGGAATCGACACGTCGCCTTCCTATTCGCCCGACGGAAAATCGCTTGTCTTCAATTCGGACCGGTCGGGTTCGCAGCAGCTTCACATCCTGGATTTGTCGACGCTGGACGCGCACCGGATTTCATTCGGAAGCGGCCGATACGCCACGCCTTCATGGTCGCCGCGCGGCGACTACATCGCGTTCACGCGAATCCTGTCCGACACTTTTTCAATCGGCGTCATGACGCCGAAGGGCAAGTCCGAAAAGATACTGGCCAGCGGCTGGTTCATGGAATCTCCGAACTGGGCGCCGAACGGAAGGCGCGTCGTGTTCCATGCGACGGACAAGTCCAAAGACGGGATGGAGCGCAGCAGCGAAATAATATCGGTCGATATAACCGGACAGAATTCCTATCATATAAAGACGCCCGGGAACGCCGTCTCGCCGTCATGGTCGCCGCTTCTCCCATGAGAAAAGTTTCCGCATACATATCGGACGATTTACGGGGAAGTTTCGACAGATTGAACCGGCCTTATAAATCGGATAGAGAAAATTCAGCCGAAATCCTGACCGATGCTATAATACAGCCCGTCGTGCATCATGCGAAAATCCAGGGCTTCAAGCGCACCGACGTCGGCGTGTTCCGAAAGGACCGCACCTACGTCATGGGCAGCAATATGTGGATGGCGCATGAAGAGATGACAGCGCAGCTGCCCGAATATATGCCGGTCGCGGACGCCAAGTTCGTCTGGGGCGGAGAGCTTCTAAACCATTACGGCCATTTCCTGACGCAAAGCACCGCGCGCATTTATTATTACCTTCAAAACAGGGACAAGTTCGACGGGATACTCTTCGTATGGCTTTGGAACTTCGGCCTGCCGCAGTATATGCTGGATTTCTTCCAACTTGCCGGAATTCCCCTTGATGAAGTCAAAATAACGAATCAGGTTCTTAAAGTCCGGGAACTTGCGGTGCCGACGCTTTCCTGCTACAACTGCTGGGATTGGACGGACGATTTCCTTCTGCCGTTCAAAAACGCGGCCGAAAAAGTTCCGGCGGGACGCGACAAGAAAATATACTTGTCGCGGAGCGCATGGGAAGACCATAAGGCTTATGTCATAGGCGAAAAGGAAGTCGAGCGCGCCTTCAATAAGAACGGATTCAAATCGATATGTCCCGAAAAGCTGAGCCTTGCCGGCCAAATCGCCGCCATAAAGGGCGCGGATGAAATCGCGGGAATCAGCGGCACGGCGCTCCACAATATTTTATTCGCGGCGGGCACGACCGAAAAAAAGCGCGTCATCGCGCTCAACCGCACGGAAATCATGAATATCCAGCCCATGCTGGACGAGGCGGCCGGCGCGGATTCGACCACAATCGAAGCATACCATAATTTCATCCGGGTCGCGCATTCGGACGGGCCCTTCATAATCGGCATGACGAAGCACCTTCGCGAATTCTTCAAGGACAACAATATGGACGACTGCGGAATAAAATTCCGGCCCGAAAGGCACGCGCGCGAATTTCTGCGCCGCTATCTATATATGTATTCGACGACGGAACATTATTATGATTTGATAAACCAGAAGGGAAATCAAATCGAAGCCGCCGACCTGATGAATTTGTCCCAGCTGGCCAATTGGCCCAAGACACGCCGGGCATTCTGGAAAATCGTCTCAATCGTCGCGCCGAAAAAGTCCCAGCGCATATACGCGCGGTTCAAATCCGCCGTCTTGAACAATGTGATTTCCCTTGCAGAAAAAGCCGGGGGGGGGTATTAAAAACCTGCTTGAATCAAGGACTTAATTGGCATTGTTCCATTCGCACATCACGTATGCGTTCACCGCGTCGCCGCTTACTATCCGGTGCCTGGTTTTAAGGCCTTCGCGCAGGGTTTCGACCTTTATATCGGCCCCGTCCATCGGGATTTCCTTCTTGAAGTTCAAAGATATTCCGCGCAGTTTATGCTTTTCGCGGAATTCTATGCCAAGCGCCTCGGTCGCCCAGACGGCATAGACGGCGTTGTTCAAATGCTGGTTGATGTCGAAGTCGTCATAGCGCGGCTTCACGCTTTCGGAAAAGTCAGGCGCGAAGTCCGGGAATTTGTCGAACGGCGTTTCCAAGGCGCGCTCGCCCGACAATTCGAATTCGGGCAATCTGCCCGCAAGCGGAGCCGGGCGGCGTTTTTCTATATCAATCATAACCCATTGGCTCGTCGCGCGGACAAGGGTTTCGCCCGCGGCGTCCTTTATAATATAATCCCTGGTGGTGCGCAAAGCGTCGCGCGACGACGGCCAGGTTTCGATTGTGATTTCTTCCTGACCGGCGGGCATCCTTATTATGTCGACATGGAAGAACAGCGCAACCCAGGCAAGGTTGTTCTTTATGCAAAAACTCATTCCGACGCCAAGAATTTCCGCATGGTCGCCCGCGACAGATTGCAATTCGTTCATCAACATCAGCGGCCGCAGGCTTCCGGCAGGGTCCATCTGATACATCGACAATCTTTTCTTAACTATAAATTTTTGCATTTTTTCCTTGTCATTCCGACGAAGGTCGGAATCTCAAATCGTATATTCATTATACGCCGACGGCGCCCCGAATGCAACTATTTTGCCATTGACCCGCCCGGCCGATTTAAGATACAATCCTTGCATGAAGGGGAATTCAATCGGCATTTTCGCGGTTCTTGCCGCGCTTATATCGCACAATGCGGCCGCGGCGGCGCAGCTGCCAAGCGTTTCATACGAACGCGGCAGCGTGTCGGCCAAGGAATTGTTCGGCGCGCAAAAAACCATTCTCGCGAAACCCGCGCCCGCCTTCGCCAAGGCTTCGGCGGGCAAGCCCGCAAGCACGCCCAAGTATAGCGGCGCGAACGAAGTCCTTGTGCCGCGCAGGCCGAATTCCGAGCTTTGGGCGAATACGGGCAAAAAACCCGAAACATATTCGGAACAAAAAATCCGCATGCCGCGGGCGGGTGAAATCGTGCGGCTGGACGCGGAAGAATTTTCGCTTCCGGAAGAATACATAGATAAAAGCAAAATCGCATACGCGCCCGAGCCGGTCCGCCAAGCGCCCAAGCAATCGAACGCGGAGCGCAAGGCGCAAATCGACAATTCCATCGCGCGCATGATTGAACAAAAGAACCGCCAGCAGAAAGCGAGCCGCGCGAAATCGGCCGTGGAAAAATTTTCCAATAATATAAACAATGCCGGGATACCGCGGTCAAGCCGCGGTATGTCAGATGATAAACAATTCGCCGTCGCCGCGCCAGAGCCGGTGCCCGCCTTCGCAAATGCTCCGGCGGACAGGCCGGCGCGCATAATCGCGCGAAACACGACCGACGAATTCGCGCCGAAAGACACGGGCGAAGTTCCGATGAACAGGCTGTCCCCGCGCGAACTCAAACAAGCGTTCTATAAATCCTACATATCGGAAAACAAGCATCTTTCCGCATATTCGAACGAAGATTTCGATTCTTTAAGCTCGGACAATTGGGAAATCGTAACGCAGGAAGGATTCGTCGGCGACAATTCGATTAATGCGAACGCATCCATGCCCAAAACCCTCGAAATCAGGATGAGCTTCGCCGACAACGACAGCGCGCTTACCAAGGACAATTTCAATCTGCTGTCCGAATACGCCTCGATGATTGCGAACAATCCGAAGCGCGCGATTCAAATTTCCGTGTCCGAAGACGCGGTTTCGAACACCGAGGCGAAACGCCTGGCGGCGCGGCGCCTTGCGATAATCAACCAGGTGCTGATAGATTCGGGCGTGCATGAAAGCCGCATCATACCGGTCCTGGTCGACAGGGCGGACGGCTCGTTCGTCTTGCGCGTCATATCGACGGACCAGTTCAAAGTTCTAAGACAGACCGAACGCGACATGTTCGGCGACAGGAAATCCCAATCGACCACACGCAGTTTAAGCTGGTAATAAAACAACTCTCCCGCAAGGGGGGAGTTTTTTTATTACCGGGATTTGTTCCTTAGAAGCATTTTGTTAATTCCATGTTTGACGCGCATGCCTATGTTGAACACGCCGACGGCCGCCGGGAGCGTCAGCATCGCTATAACGACGCCGGTCGCGACTTTCGCGGAGCCGCTTGTTTCGCCGCACATCTTTCCGTTATGATGAAGATTGCCCGGATAAGACAATATTTTCGCGATGGTTTCGAAATTGTCCACTATCAGAAATGCCGCGCCAGCGGACGCGAATATGAACGCCGCTATCGTAAATTTGCTGTTCAATACGGGAAGTTCTTTGATTGTCATAATTTCAGCTTTATGTTGGGTTATTATTCCCATATTATATGCTGATTATTTATTTTGTCAAGCCCCTATGAAAACTTTTTGGACGTCGTCCAAATCTTCCAGCGCTTCGACCAATTTCTCGACCTGGGCCATGGCTTCGTCCGACAATTCGGCCGGCGTTGTCGCAAGCCATGTAAGCTCGGCCTTTTCAGCCTCGCCGAATTTTTTCGCAAGCGCCGCGACCGCGGGCATGAAATTATCGACCGAAGTCGTTATAACATAAGCCGCTTCGTCGCTGCCGTCCAAATCTTCGGCGCCGGCGTCTATCGCGGCTTCAAACATGGCGTCTTCCGCGGCGGCCGATTTCGGATAAACTATCATGCCGGCATGGTTGAACATGAAGGCGACGCTTCCGCTTTCGCCCATGTTGCCGCCGTTTTTCGTGAAGGCGCTGCGGACTTCGGGAACGGTTCTGCGCGGATTGTCGGTCATGGCCTCGACTATGACGGGGACGCTCGCCGGGCCGTAGCCTTCGTATCTGACGGACACATAGCTGTCGCCACCCGCGGCCGCGGCCTTTTCTATCGCGCGCTTGATATTGTCGCCCGGCATATTGAGTTTGCGCGCGCTTTGTATTGCCAGGCGAAGGCGCGGATTATTGTCCGGATTGGCGTCGCCCAATTTGGCGGCCATGGTTATTTCGCGCGCAAGTTTCGTGAACTGGCCGGCTTTCGCCGCGTCCTGCGCGCCCTTTCGATGCATTATGTTATGCCATTTCGAATGTCCCGACATTTTTCTACTCTTTTTAGTTTTTTATATTATAATGACGGGAAAAGGATAGCAAATGATTGGAAAAATTCAAGGCATTATTGACACCATTACGGACAACAGCGCCATAGTCATGGCGGGCGGCGTAGGATACCTGGTCTTCATGGACACCGGCACGCTTTCGAAATTAAAAAAAGGCGAAGCCGCAACCTTATGGATAGAAACCAATGTGCGCGAGGACGCAATCAACCTTTACGGCTTCGCCAGCAGCGACGACAAGAATATGTTCAATATGCTGACGCAGGTCCAGGGCATAGGACCCAAAGCCGCGATGTCGATACTCGGGACATTGCCGGTTCCGACTATAATCCGCGCGGTAATCGCGGGCGACAAGGCGGCGTTCACGGCGGCGCCGGGCGTCGGGCCAAAGGTCGCGGAACGCATTACCACGGAACTTAAATCGCAAATCAAGAAATTGTCGGCGGCCGCCGGGGCCGAGCTGGAAGCGGGAGCGGGAAACAATTCCGCGGCCTTCGCGGACGCGGTATCGGCGCTTGAAGGGCTTGGCTACAAGCGCGCTTCGGCCATACCGGCCGTGCGCGAGATTTTGGACGCGGGTCCCGACCTTCCGCTCGACCAGATAATCATGAAGGCTTTGAAAGTCCTGTAAAATATGGTATAATGCCATATGAAGAAACCAACCGGATTTCTGGCGGCGGCAGCCATAGCGTTTTTCGCAAGCACGGCGAACGCCAACTGGTCGCGCATAAGCGACGCGGACGACGGCGGGCGATTCTATTTCGCCGTCCGCGGCGGCGCGGCTTTCGGCATAGGCGGATATATGGAAAACAAGCTGGGCTCGGTATCGTCTTCGGGGCTTTTCCTTTATTGCCCGGACGGCGTCTGCACCGACTATATATCCACCGAAGACATGATAAACACAAGCGACCCGGACTATGAATTCATCGGCGTCGTGCCATTGGGCGGCCTGCCCGTCAGCGAAAAATTCAGCGTCATGACATGGAACACAAATATCGGCGTCGGCGTGGTTCTGCCCGGAATGCCGGGCACGCGGATAGAGGGCTCGTGGGACAGGATTTCCGAAGTATCCTACAACGCCTCGCCCTTCGTCGCCGGCGAAACCCTAACAAGCGAGAACGTTCCGATAAGCGTCATGGACACGGGCGCGATAACATCCGGCGTCCAGACCGACATATTCATGATGATGGCTTATTTCGATTTCTTCCAAGGCCGCCAAAAACCGGCGCGCCAGGCGATTCCTTATATCGGGCTCGGGCTTGGATACGCGCAGAGCCGCACATCGATGTCGCTTATCGATTCGAACGGGACGCTGGAAGACACCGGCGCATTCGCGGATTTCGTCGACCAGTCGACGGGCGGATTCTATTTTTCGGAAAACTATTCGAACGGGCTGGCGGCGGGCGCGGCTTTCGGCATATCGTATGGAATAAACCAGTTCGCATTTCTGGACTTCGGCGCCAAGGTCATAATGGCGAACAAGGTAGAATGGAACATGACGAATCCGAACACCGGAATGGAAAAAGCCGTCGTCGCGACATCGTCGCCCGTGATATACGGCATGGTGCTCGCCGGATTCAGATTCGAATTCTAAAAAATCATTCGATGAAAAACGCGGGGTCCAGGGCGGTGCCGGCCCAGTAAATCGAAAGGTGCAGATGCGCGCCGGACGACCGCCCGGTGCTGCCGACTTCGCCGATAATCGTGCCCGCCGACACTTCGTCGCCCGCGCCGACGTCCAGTTTCCTTAAATGGAAATAGGCCGAAAAAATCCGGTTCCCATGGTCGATGAATATCGTGTTCCCGGTCATATACAAATTTGCGGCAAGCACCACGACGCCGGGCGCCGCAGCCGCCACCGGCGTTCCGGCAGGCGCGGCGAAATCGATTCCGTTATGCGGATTTTTCGGCGTTCCGTTGAACACGCGGCGGCTTCCATAGACGCTTGAAATCTTGAATTGTTCGGGTGAAAGCGGAGGCTTCATGTCCATGAAGGCCAGCCCGTCCGTCCAGCCGCTTCGCGCTTTCTTTATGACTTTCCGCTCGCGCGCTATCCTGTCCGCCGTTTCCTTCGGATAGTTTATGAATTTGTCCGCGACTTTCACATGCTGTTCCTGCCACTGCCTTTGCGCGACTTTATATTCGAATGTTTCGCACGATTTGAAGAATCCCGAGGGGCAGAATTTAAGCGACACTTTTTCCGGCGCGTCCATGGCCAGGCCAATTACGAAGACGCCGTCCTTCGACACGTTTTCGCCGTTAAAATAGACGCTGTGGGTTTCCGATTCGCCGTATAGTATTCCGCCTTGTTCCGCGACGCCGCAAAGTTTGGGCGCCTCGGCCGATATGCCGGCGATTAGGCAAGCCGATATGCTATAAATCCTCATGTTCCACCGCCTGAAAATTTTTCATGAATTCCGGCCGGACTATCATGCGCAGATTATTCATCCCGTCCGGAAGCATTTTGTTCGTAAGCCGGTAAAGGTCTTCCAAAGGCTTCACCGCGTCCGACGCGACGCAGACCTCTATCCCCCATTTCCGCGGCGCGTCCAGCGCGTCCAAAAAGCTGTAATATTTCTGGCCCGCGGTTTTTATATTCTTCGCGATAAGCATTATATTGTCCGCGGCCAAATCGTCCATGCAATCGAACGCGGCCGGCCAGCCGTCGTATGGCGCTTCGTCCAGGGATAGCGCGACGGACAATTTCTTGTCGAAGAAAATTTCGGATTTTATTTCGCGGAGCGCCTCGGCCGCTTTCGGCAAATCCTTCCATCTGACGAATAATTGCACGCTGTCCGCGCCGCGCTTCAATGGCGCCGTTATATCGCGCGCCAATGCGGCCGCGTCCGCCTTGTCCGAATTCCACGCGACCATCGCCGAAAGCGCGACGCGCGATTTTTCCAGCCAGCTCCACACGCTGGCGACGGACGAAGCGTCGACCGAAATGCGCCGCAACTCGAACTGCGCGGCCAGCGCCGCCGCCTGTATCAGCGCCGATGCGTCGGGCGCGTTCCAGCAGCAAAGGTCCAGGTGCGGCCTTATTTCCGACAAAGTGCTTTGAAAGTCCATTTGTTCCATCAAACTTATTCTAGCATATCGCGGGCGTTTTTGCTATAATTGCTTTATGATGAAATCCCTTCGGAAATTTCTCGAATTCGCATTTTTGCAGACCATAGGCGTCATGGGATTTTCCGCCTATGCGAACCTTGCGTTCGGCTTCAATATTCTGTCGGTCGCGCACTGGCGGTATTTCATGGACATGCAGCTGGACGGACAGGCGATTGCCGGGGGCTTTTATATCGCGATGCTGTTTTTCGCGGTCTATTCCGTAGCGGTCGTATGGTTCGCGCTTGTTCGCCCGCGCCGCCGGATTCGATTCGCGAAAGCGAATGCGCCCGCCGATAATTATATGCCGTTGCTTGTCGCTTCGCCCGCGGCTTCGCCCGTGCTCGACATAAAGCCGGTGGAAATTTCGGCCGCCGCCACCGCCTTGGAAAGGCCGCGCAGAATGGCGCCGCTTGCCCAGCCCATGTATCGCCCGGCGACGCCGCCCGCGGTTCCGACTTATCAACCTGTCCTGTCGCCCACCCCGGCGCCCGCCAACACGGACGAGGAAATAAAATCGAACGCCGCGCCCGAAGTCCTGCGCGAGCTGGAATCCGCCGGATTCACCATCGGCAAGGCGCCGAAAATCGAAGGCGTTCAGCTCGACGTCTGGGCCCTGAATGGCGAGGAATTATACATAGGAATAGTCTGCGGCGCGCACGGCCGCGTCATGGCGCACGAGGGCGGAAAGAATATCTGGTCTTCCGACATAGACGGCGGATTCAAGTCGCCGGTTTCCGAAATCTATTCCGCGGTCGAGGCTTTGCAAGCCCTGTTCGCCGAAACCCTCGACGCCGGAATGCAGATAAAAATCGTTCCCTTCGTCGTCATGGCCGACGGCAACATCGAAAATTACGAAAAGCTTTCCAGCATATGGGCGGCCCTCGGCGTCAAGGTCATGAACCATGGCGTGCCCGAGCTGACAGCCTTCGCGCGCGAAATCGAAAAGCTTCCGAAGAACGAATCCTTCGTGGAATATATGGACACGATTCTTTGGTATTACGGCGGGGACAAGAAATGATGAAATCGCAGGCGGACGCGGAACGGATTTTGGCTTCGATGGGATTGTCGGATTTGCCGGTGGCGGATGTCGACGCCCGCCCGCGCCCCTTGCCGCGCGACTGGTTCGCGGCATACCGCGCCGCGCGGCGCGCGCTTCTGACGAATATCATCCAGGATTACAGGGACGAGCTTATGATGATGGACCTGCCGATGGACGACATCATGGCCATGCTTAAAGGCGAAAGGATTCCGGCAAATGTTTCCGTGAAATTCCGCGTTCCGCCGATTTTCGGCGGCGCGATTTCGCCGGACAATATGTTCGTCTGCCGCGCCGCAAGCGAAGGCCGCGCAATAGACGTTTTCATAGCGGCCCAGGCCGGCGCGGAAAAATTCTTCTATCCGAATCCGAAAAAACCGATTTATCTAACGTCCATGTCGTCCATGAATTCGCCGGGCGGAAACGCGACAAGCGACCGCATGTCCGACGTCCTGGCAAGCGACGTCATGAGCGCGATAAGCGGAAGCAGGGAGTAATCGAATGAACGAATTCCTGACAGAGCTTAAAAAATACGGCGCGGTTTTCCTGCCGCGCGCGGCTGGCGAAATCGTGCGGACCCAGGCCGCCTTGCAGGCAAGCGGCAAAATCATGATGCCGCGCGGCCTGGTCGAATTCTACGAGAATGCGGGCGGCATGGTTTTGGGCGACGCGGAAATTTTCGGCCTTCTTCCGGCGGCCGTGGGCAAGACGCGCGCCAGGACGCTTATGGAGACGAACGGCGATTTTTCGAACACGCCACAGCTTGCGAAGAAAACCATATTCGGCCGCAACGGCCTGTTCCTGCTGGTTGTGGGCGAAGACTTGAAATATTCGCTGCTCGATTTCTACACCATGCGGCCGGTGAAAGCTTATGACGACGCGCTTGCCGCGATTCGCGACTGCCTGCTTGTCGGTGCGATGTGATGAAAAAATATTCGGTCTCTATAAAAGGCCATCAGACTTCATTCAGCCTTGAACCCGAATTCTGGGAAGCCCTTCGCGCCGCCGCGGGGCAAAGGAAAATTTCCGTCGCGAAGCTTGTGGCCGGTATCGACGAAGGCAGGAAAACTAATCTCTCTTCGGCTTTGCGCGTCTTCTTGTTAAACGAATCGCGGCGGCCATAAGCAGTATTGTTATAATCGCGGCGTTCGGCGACGGCGCGCTTGATTCCATTTTTGGCGGCACCGGCGCGTCTATGATTCCGCGCTCGCCTATCGGAAGCCGCGCCGTTATTTCGCCCAGCGGATTGATGACCGCCGATATGCCCGAATAATTCGCGCGGATTACCGGAAGGCCCGATTCGATTGCGCGCAGCCGCGCCATCGCAAGGTGCTGGTGCGGCCCCTTGGACTTGCCGAACCATCCGTCGTTCGTAATGTTTATTATAAAGTCCGCCGCGGCCGCGCCCGCCGTATCCGGGAAAATTATCTCGTAGCAGATAGACGGCGCGAAACCGCCCATGGCGCCTTGGTTTTCATCGCCGAACATGAATGTCCCGGGCACCGGCACAAGCGGTCCAAGCGGGCTGTATTCGCCGAACGGAACCAGGTGGCGCTTGTCGTAGACGGCCGTTATTTTTCCGTTCTCCAAAACGAACATCGAATTGTAATAGCCGGACGCGCCGCGGCGCAGGCCGCCGAATACAAGGGGTTTTTCGAAGGAAAAATCCAGCCGCTGGAATTCGTTCACAAGATATGGATACGCGCTTTCCGGCCATACTATGAAGTCGAATTCGCCCGGCAGGTCGGATAATTTCAAGACGATTTTCAAATTTTCTTCGGCCATTGCGCGGTCGGATTTGAAGGCTTGCGCTATGGCGGGCTGGACAATTCGCGCCGTCTTTCCGGTCGGCGCCAGCGGTATATAGGACATCGTCCTTCCGAATCCGACGACCGAAAGCGCCGCGAATATCAAGGTGAAAAATAAAATCGGAATTAGTTTTTTTGAAAAAATCGCGGCGGAAATTCCGGCGATTAAGAAACTTGTTCCGACGACCCCTATGACGCCAGTCATGTTCGCGGCGGATTCGTATTCCAACAATATTCCGGCAAGGGGATTCCATGGGAATCCGCTGAAAAGCCAGCCGCGCAGCCAAAGGACGAGCGCAGAGAACGCGGCGAAATAAAACGGCCTTCGCCAGCTGTAATCTTTTGTCGCGGCCGTAAGCGCGAATGGCAGGCCGAATATGATTCCGCCGCCGATTGCAAGTCCGATTAAGGCGACCGGCGCCAAAAATCCGAAAATCGCGGCGGCCGCTTCGTCCACGAAGAATGAATTTATCATCCAGCTTAGGGCGAACGCGGCGTATCCCGCGCCGAAGAAGAACCCGTCCTTGTATCCGCGCGCCGTCTTATACGCCAGGCCGATGGCGAAGATGGTCATGAACCAGAAATAATGCGGCGCGAAGCCGAGTGTCGCCAAACCGCCAAGCGCGAAAAGCGCCGCGCGCCGGACCCATTTTCCCCATCTTATTTTCCGCAGAATTTTCGCCTCGCGCGATTCCATTATGATGGCGTCGGAATCCTTTATATGGTCGTATCCGGCCAAGTGTAGCGCGCCATGGACAAGCATATGCGTCGCGTGCGCCGCGAATTTTTTTTCATCGGATTCGCGCAGAATCGTGTCGAACGACAGGACTATGTCGCCCATTATCTCGGGGTCGCCGGTTTCGAACGAAAGGACGTTGGTGGGCTTGTCGATGTTCCGGTATTTCTTGTTAAGCGCGCGGATTTCCTTGTCGTCCGTAAGAAGAACCGAAACCTCGGCATTGTTTTTCAAAGCGGAATTTATGATTTTTTCATAGTCCAGCTTGACGCCGTTCCATCTTTTGTCGTGGATTTGAACAAGAACTTTCGTCATTTGATTTCGCCCCGCAGACTGCTTTTGTTTCCGGAAGTTATTTTGATGTCGACCAATTTTCCCATGAGCGCGCCGGCGCCGTCAAGGACAACCTGCTGCGTCCAAGGCGTGCGCGCTATAACCTGGCCGGATTTTTTTCCCGCCTCGCCGACCAGACACGTCAAAGTGCGCCCGACCAGACTTTCGTTGAATTCCCGGTTGTTTTCATTAAGAAGATTGTCCAGCTCTTCAAGGCGCCGCGATTTCACGTCTTCGGCGACCTGGCCGTCCATAAGGGCCGCGGCGGTGCGCGGGCGCGGGGAATATTTGAAAGGATAGGAATTTATGAAGCCGCACCGGCGCACTATTTCCATCGTCATTTCGAAATCTTTTTCGGTTTCGCCCGGAAATCCCACTATGAAGTCGCTTGAAATTTTTATGTCCGGCCGCGCGGCTTTGAACTTTTCCATAACGCCGAGGTATTGTTCGATGTCATAAGGCCGGTTCATGCGTTTCAGAATTTCGAGCGAACCAGATTGAAGCGGCATATTCACGAAGGGCAGTAATTTTTCTTCCGTCCCGTGAAGCGCGATTAAATCGTCCGTCATTTCGGTCGGATAGGACGAAGTGTATCTTATGCGCCGGACCCCCTCTATCTTCGCCGCGCGGCGGATAAGTTCGGCCAAGCCCGGCTTGTATCCGTTCACGTTCTGGCCAAGGAAGCATATTTCGACCGCGCCGCGCGCCGCGGCGGCGAGGGCCTCGAACATGACCGAATCCATATCGCGCGACACTTCCGGCCCGCGCGTGAAGGGCACTATGCAATAGGTGCAGCAATGCGAACAGCCTTCCTGAACGGGCACGTATGCGATTGCGGTGCTGCGCGTGTTCGTCGGCAGCGCGTCGAATTTTTCCAGGCCGGACAAATCTACGTCCATATATTTCGATTCGCGCAATACTTCGGGCAGCTTGTGATACGACTGCGGCCCGAGCGCGAAGTTCAGGCCCTTTATGCGGCGGAACGCGTTTGCGCCCTCGGCCCGCGCGACGCAGCCGACTATGCCGAGCAGCGCGCCCGCCTTTTTCGTTTTCGAAATTTTTCCCAAAAGCGAGAATATTTTTTCCGACGCCTTTTCGCGCACCGCGCAGGTGTTTATTATTATGACGTCGGCTTCCGGGATTTCGGATGTTTCGGCGTATCCTGATTTTTCGAGAAGGCTTGCGATTCTCTGGCCGTCATAGACGTTCATCTGGCAGCCGAAGGTTCGCATGAAAAACTTCATGAGGCCAGTTTTTCCGCCATGAGTTTGTTAAGCGCCGCCGGATTCGCGCGCCCGCCGGTCTGTTTCATGACTTGTCCGACAAGCCAGCCCATGACGCCCGTCTTGCCGCCCCTGTAAAGCGCCGCTTGTTCGGGATTCGCCGCGATTACTTCATCGATTATTTTTTCTATGGCGCCCGTGTCGGTCATCTGTTCCAGGCCGCGCGATTCCACGATTTGGGCCGGATTTCCGCCGGATTCAAGCATTATGGCGAAAACGTCCTTCGCGATTTTGCCGCTGATGGTCCCGTCTGAAATCAAATCGACAAGCCGCGCCAAATCTTCGGGCTTTATATTATGCCCGGGGTGGGCGAAGAGTTCCGAAATCATCCAGTTCGCGACGGGTTTCGCGCGCGCGGCTTTTCCCGCGACCGCCGCTTCGAACCATGCGGAAGTTTCTGGCTTTTCGGTAAGCAATTCCGCGTCGTATTCGGGCAGCGAAAATTCCTTGATGAAGCGCGCTTTTTTCTCGGCCGGAAGTTCGGGCATATCCCTTCGCGCGCTTTCTATTTCTTCGTCCGTTATAATCAAGGGCAATAAATCCGGGTCCGGAAAATATCTGTAATCCAGCGCGTTTTCCTTGCTGCGCAAAGTCGATGTTTCGCCGGTGTCCGCGGAAAACCGGCGGGTTTCCTGGTCAACCGAACCGCCCGCTTCATAAATTGCAATCTGGCGCTTCGCCTCGAATTCTATCGCCGTTTGTATGAAGCGGAAGCTGGTCATGTTTTTTATTTCGCACCTTGTGCGGAATTCCTTTTCGCCGATTTTTCTGACGGACACATTGACGTCGGCGCGCATGCTTCCCTCGTCCATATTGCCGTTCGAAGTCCCGAGGGCCCGCGCGATTGCCTGCAATCCTTTCAGATAATTCGCCGCCTCGGCAGGCGAGCTTATGTCGGGAAACGACACGATTTCCATCAGCGCCACGCCCGCGCGGTTAAGGTCCACGAACGATTTCGAAGGATTCCTGTCGTGCAGGTTTTTCCCCGCGTCCTGTTCCAGATGAATGCGTTCGATTCTGATTCTTTTGGTGTTTCCTTCATCGTCCAGGATGTCGAGATAGCCGTTGCCCACGACCGGAATCGTCTGCGAAATCTGGTAGCCCGCGGGCAGGTCGGGATAGAAATACTGCTTGCGCGCGAAGACCGATTTCTTGTTTATTTCGGCGTTTATCCCAAGCCCCATTTTAATCGCCTGCATGACGCAGAACCTGTTCGGCACCGGAAGCATTCCGGGCATCGCGGCGTCTATGAACGACACCTGGGTATTCGCCGGAATCTGCGGATTGTAATCCGCCGACGCGCCCGAAAACAGCTTCGAATGCGACAGGACTTCCATATGCGTTTCAAGCCCGACTACGATTTCCCATCCGTTTATCGCGAACATGTCAGGCCCCCGTTATTTCGCCGGGCCTAAATGAAAAGCCCGTGATTTTTTCGATTTCCCGCGCCAGCATAAGGCAGTTCCAATCGTCGAATCGTTTGCCGATTATCTGTATCCCAAGCGGCAATCCGGCGGCGTTCAGCCCGGCGGGAACGCTTGTCGCGGGCATTCCCGTAAGATTCGCCAGAATCGTGAACACATCGAGCGCGTATGCGGACAGGGGCGCCAAATCTTCCGAAAGCGGAAACGCCGCGTCGGCCGAAGCCGGCGTCAGAATCAAATCGCATTTTTCGAACGCCGCGTCCATCGAATCGGAAAGCAGGCGCCGGACGCGGGCGGCCTGCATGAAATATTTCTCGTATGATTCGCTGGACAGAACCGCGGTGCCGACGATTATGCGGCGCTTCACTTCCGTGCCGAAACCCTCCGCGCGCGTCTTCTCATACATGTCGATTATATTGTCCGCGTCCGCGCGGAATCCGTATCGCACGCCGTCATAGCGCGCCAAATTCGACGAAGCCTCGGCCGGCGCGACTATATAATACGCCGCCAACGCCTCGAGCGCGAGCGGGACGGACACTTCGACGACCTCGCAGCCGAGCGATTTCAATTCCGCGACGCGCCTTTCGAAAAGCGCCTTCATGTCGGCCGAGATTTTTATATCGCCGAATTCCTTTATGATTCCGATTCTAAGATTCTTGATTGGTTTTTCCGGAAACACTTTCCGCGATTCCGAAGTCGCCTCAAACGGGTCGAAGCCGGACATCTCGTTAAGCATGAACCCGGCGTCGGACGCGGTGCGGGTTATGGTTCCCGGGGTATCGAGCGAGCTAGCGAACGCGATGCAGCCGAAGCGCGAGCATAATCCGTAAGTCGGCTTGTGCCCGACCAGCCCGGTTATAGCCGCCGGGAACCTTATGCTTCCGCCCGTGTCCGTGCCCGTGGCCGCCGCGCATAGTCCGGCCGCGACAGCGGCGCTCGACCCGCCGCTGCTTCCGCCCGCGGTTAGTCTAAGTTCGCGTTTCCAAGGATTGACCGGCGCGCCGAAGAAGGACGTCTTGCTTGTTCCGCCCATCGCGAATTCGTCCATGTTCAGCTTGCCGAGAAGCACCATCCCCGCGTCCGCCAATTTTTGCGATACGGTGCTTTCGTATTGCGGGACGAAGTTTTCAAGCATGCGGCTGGCCGCCGTCGTGCGGATTCCCTTCGTGCAGAACAGGTCCTTCATCCCTATCGGAATTCCGTCCAGCAATAACGCCCGGTTCTTGGCGCGGCGCGCGTCGCTTGCGGCCGCGTCCGCCAGGGCGCGCTCGGGCGTTTCCGTTATATAGCAGTTTATTTCGCTCCTGAATTTTTCCATGCGCGCCAAATAAGCCTTGGTCAGTTCGACGCTTGAAAATTCCTTTTGGTCCAGGCAGGACATTATTTCGCAAAGGGTAAGGTCGGTCAGTTCCATTTATTCGCCCTCCATCATCTTGGGCACCGCGAAATATCCGCGCGATTTGCCGGCGGCGTCGGGCGCGTTCGCCAAGACCGCGTCGCGCAAATTCCCGTCGGTCGCCGCGTCGTCGCGGAGCGGAAGGTCATGCCCGACCGGGGACAGCAGGGGCGCCGCGCCCGACGTGTCGATTTTCTGCAATTTTTCTATCCAGTCGATTATCCCGCTTATGTTCATATTATCAAGCTCTTCTTCCGACACGCGGATGCGCGCCAGGCTTGCGAATTTTTTTAATGTTGCTTTTGAAAACGCCATAATATATCCTTATAAACAAGCTATGGGAATATAACATTGATATATTCGGATTTCAAGGATTTTATAGGAAAACTGCCGCCAAGCGGGAAAATCATGGCGGTCGATTGGGGCGCCGCGCGCACAGGAATCGCCATATCGGACGCCGCCCGCGAATGGACGTTCCCGCGTCCGCAAGTTTCGCCGGACGCGGCGCAAATCGCGCGGACGGCCGCGGAAGACAACGTTGTCGGAATCCTGGTCGGCCTGCCGCCGGCGGGCAAAACCGCGGACGAGATTCGGGCTTTCGCAGCGTCGCTCGCCGCCCGGACCGACACGCCGATTCTGCTTTACGACGAGCATTTAAGCAGCAAGGCGGCGGAAGATTTGCTTCACGAGGCGGGCCTTAATACGAAACAGCAAAAGGGCAAGTCGGACAGCGTCGCGGCGCTTGTGGTGCTGGACGAATTTTTGAAAAGGATGAAGGATGCCGCCTAGAATAAATTATCTTCGGCGCGACCTGAACGAAGCCGAAACCGCCGCGCTTATGGCCGAGCCCGAACTCGCGGTCGATACCGAGCTAAGCGGCCTGAACGTGAAGACCGACCGGCTTTGGCTTGTGCAGATTAAGGGCGCCGGCCCGGATGTTTATCTGGTCCAGATGCGGGACGAATTGCGGTATCCGAACCTTGCGAAGGTTCTGTCGAACCCGAATTCGGCGAAGATTTTCCATTATGCGCGGATGGATTTGCTGATGATTTACAAATACCTGGGCGTCTGGGCCACACCGGTTTTCTGCACGAAAATCGGCGTCCTGCTCGCGCGGCCAAAGGGCGGGCACACCCTTGCGAATTCCCTGCGCGAGATTTTCAAAATCGAGTTGGACAAGAAGGAATGCATGTCGGATTGGAGCCTGGATTTGAACGAACAGCAGCAGGCCTATGCGGCGGAAGACGTGCTTCACCTGCACGATTTGAAGAAAGTTCTGGAAGACGGACTGCGGGACAAGAACCGCGCCGCGCTGGCCCAAAGCTGCTTCGAATTTTTGAAGACGCGCGTGCTTCTCGACCTGGACTGGGGCGAGCGCGACATCTTCGGCTACAATCCGAAATAGTTTTTATTCCGGCAGCTGGCCCTGCCATAATTCCACGCATTCGACCGAGTTTTCATTCACCGCGTATACGCCGAGGCGCGCCTCGCCCATGTCGGCGTCTTCCGCGTCTATCGCGCATTCCGTCCCGGCCAATGCGTAAGCATGCTTCCGGTCTATGCACATATTTTCGAACGAATACATCCCCTCGCCGCAGTCAGAATCTTCGGCGCGAGCCCCCAAGACTATAAAACTTGAAAATATAATCGATATAAAAAAAATCTTCCTCATGGCATCACCTCTGCCCGCATTATATATGCAAGGAAATTTTTTTCGATAGGTATGAATTCGTCCGCCATTCCCGGCCGCTTGCGCCTAACAAACCACCCTAGTCATTCCGACGAAGGTCGGAATGACAATGGATTATTCCAAATACAATAAATCCTCTTTAAGAGAATTCAATCGGTCGCGGACTAGTCCGGCGCGCTCGAACTCCAAATCTTCGGCCAATTTCTTCATCTGTTTCGCAAGCGCCGCGATTTCCTTCTTCACGTCGTCCGCCGTAAGCGCGCCTTTTTGCGTATAGATATACCGGGTCTTTTTGCGGTCTTTCAAATCTTCGCCGATTTTATCGAAGATGGTTTTGGTTATGGTTTTCGGCGTTATATTGTTCGCCTTATTATAAGCCATCTGCTTTTCGCGCCGGCGCGAAGTTTCCGCCAATGCATCCTTCATGCTTCGCGTTTCGGTATCGGCATAAAGAATCACGCGGCCGTCCGCGTTCCGCGCCGCGCGGCCTATCGTCTGAATCAGCGAGCGCGCCGAACGCAAGAACCCTTCCTTGTCCGCGTCCATAATCGCGACAAGCTCGCATTCGGGAATGTCCAGCCCTTCGCGCAATAGATTGATTCCGACCAAGACGTCGTAATCGCCCGCGCGCAACTGCCGAATCAATTCTATGCGCTCCAATGTTTCGACGTCCGAATGAAGATAGCGCGCGCGGATTCCGTTTTCCGCAAGGTATTCCGTAAGCTGTTCCGCCATCTTTTTGGTAAGGGTGGTAATCAGCACCCTGCCCCCGTTCGCCGCGACTTTTTTGCATTCGCCAAGCAGGTCGTCCACCTGGGACGCGGTCGGCCTTATTTCGCACACCGGGTCGAGAAGTCCGGTCGGGCGGATTACCTGTTCGGCGACGACGCCTTTCGACAATCCGATTTCATAATCGTTCGGCGTCGCGGATACATAAATGGTCTGCGGCCTTATGGCGTCCCATTCCTCGAACTTCATGGGGCGGTTGTCAAGCGCGCTGGGCAAACGGAAGCCGTAATCCACAAGCGTTTGCTTCCGCGACCGGTCGCCCTTATACATCGCGCCGATTTGCGGAACCGACACGTGCGATTCGTCGATGAACAGAAGCGAATCTTTGGGAAGATATTCGAAAAGCGTAGGCGGCGCTTCGCCGGGCGCGCGGCCGGAAAGATAGCGCGAATAATTCTCTATCCCCTTGCAGGTTCCCGTCGCCGACATCATTTCCAAATCGAAATTGGTGCGCTCTTTAAGGCGCTGTTCTTCCAGCAATTTTTTGTTCTCCGCAAGCCAGGCAAGGCGGTCGGCCAATTCGACGCGGATGCTTTTTATAGCGTTCGTTATTATGGAATTTTCCGTCGCATAATGGCTGTTCGGATAAACGGAAATATGGCCGACCTGGGCGATGGTTTTTCCGGTAAGGCCGTCGATTTCATAGATGGCCTCTATCTCGTCGCCGAAGAATGAAACGCGGACGCAGCGGTCTTCGGAATGGGGCGGAAAAATCTGGACCGCGTCGCCGGAAACCATGAAGTCGCCGCGGGAAAAGCCTATGTCGTTCCTTTTGTATTGAAGCGCCACAAGCTCCATCAGCATTTTCATCATTTCGATTTTCTGCCCGACCGAAAAAGTCCGGCACATCGATTTATACTCGGCCGGGTCGCCAAGGCCGTAAATCGACGAAACCGACGAAACCACAATCGTATCGCGGTATTCCAAAAGCGAGCGGGTCGCGGAATGCCTCATGCGCTCCAAATCCGAATTTATCGCGGCGTCCTTGTCTATATAAGTGTCGGTCGTCGGGACGTATGCCTCGGGCTGGTAGTAATCGTAATAGGACACGAAGTATTCGACATGGTTCTTCGGAAAGAACGATTTCATTTCGGTGAACAGCTGGGCGGCCAGGATTTTATTCGGCGCCATGACAAGCGCCGGCCGGTCAAGGTTCGCGATTATATTCGCCATGGTGAAGGTCTTGCCCGAACCCGTAACCCCAAGAAGCGTCTGGTCGCGTTTGCCCGCTATCAGGCCGTCTGTCAATTCCTTGATTGCTGCGGGCTGGTCGCCCGTCGGTGAAAATGCGGATTTCAATTCAAACATTGTTCCCTATATACTAATGTGTTATACTTATAAATCAAGAGAGAGGAATATGAAACGCAAAACCCGCGCCCGGATAATCTGGTTTTCGACCCTAATCATCGCCGCCGTTGGGATTAGTATCCTAATCTTCCCGGCATTTATGGACTTTTCGTATCTTAAACCGGGTCTCGCCGCCGCCATATCCGAGCAATCAGGAAGGGACGCGAAGATAGACGGCGCGGTCCGGATAACATTATTGCCGCGGCCCATCTTGCGCGCGCACCTTGTGTCGGCCGGGGACATCCGGGCCGAAAGCGTCCAGTTCCCGATAAGGATAACGGACTTTTTGAATCCGGCCAATATATCGGTGCCAGGCGCGGTGTCGGTGCGCGGCGCCATCTTCGGCGACTTCAAAAACATAAACGGGCGCCTGACTTTGGACGGGCGGCGGTTCACCGGTTCCTTCGTCCATAACGACAGGCGGTTCACGGCCGATATAAAGGACGGGCGCGCCAAGATAGAAAACTCCGCCCTGTCGCTCGAAACCGAATTCGACTATAAATTTTCGGGCGGCAAGACAACGGCGGCGGGGCATTTCCGCGGCAGCTTTCCGAATCTTGAAGAATTTTTGCAGGGCTTCGGATACAGCTTCGGCGCGGCCGCGGCGCGGCCACTCGGCATAGACGCGAATTTCGTCCTGTCCGAAAATTCCCTGAAACTTACCGACATGACGCTGTCGTCCACCGACACCATCATGAAGGGCAATGCGACATTCGGAAAAACATCGACGCTCGACCTTACGATGATAGAGGGCGATTTGGGCATACTTGAAAGCGCGCCGGCCGCCGCTTCGGTCAATATCTCGGGCGAGGGAAAATTCAAATTCGGCGAGCGGACAATCAGGAAATTCGAAATCCGCGCGAACGGGGACGAAATCCAAAAGGCCGAAATCCAGGGCGAGGATTTTTCGCTCCGCGCGCGCGGAAAATTGAAGGACGGACTGCCGAAGGACATCGAAGTATCCCTATACAAGAAAGACGGAAGCGATATAATCGGCATAGCGGAACCGGTTTCCATCAGGTGCAATTCGCTGTCCTGGAAATCGGCGGACGACTGGGGCTGCAACGGGCTTTCCATCAATACGGAAAACCTGCGCATATCCGGCAGCGCAGGGATGGGGGAAGGCGGCCTTATGGTTTGGCTGGAAAAGACCGAAGGCCAGGACACCGCCGCCGTCATAAAAAAAATCAAGAAGGAAGCCGCGGGCGACATCCATATAATCCTTTCGGACACAATCGGATTCTATAAGGCCAGCCGCGCGGGCGCTTCGCACAAATACAGGAATATATCCGGGACCTTGGCCGAAATCCCGTTCAAGATGAGCGCAATCGAAAAAATCCCAGCCGCGCTTCGCGCCAAATTCAAGGGCGAGATAACCGCGGAAACGGACGGAAAAGACCAGACGCTTTTCGTCAAAAGCGAAAACATGGGCGTCGCGCTCTATGAATCCGGCGGCGAAATCCGATTCGTCTTGTCGGGCGCCGACCTGGCGGAAACATTGCAGCTTATGTTCCCGGGCTTCGACACCGCCTTCATGAAAAGCGGCATAGGATTCGATTTTTCCGGCGAATACAGGCTTGGAAACTTCGAGAACCTGCGGCTTACGACAAAGGGCGTTTTCGCGCAGACGATTTACGGCCGCGGCGCGGACACAAGCTTCGCGTTCAAAACGGCGGAGCTTAACATCGACACCCTGCTTTCGAACCATTGGATTATGAATTACGAGCAAATGCAGTTTCTGCACCAGGCGCCGCTTATGGGCCTGTTCAAAATCGCCCCCGATTTTTCATTGGTCGCCGACAAGGTCGTGATATTCGACGGACAGGAATACAAGAACCTTGTATTCTCCAAGGCCGGAAACGTGCAGAAAATTTCAGTGGAAAGCACGGGCGGCGGCACGGGCTTCGCCGAAATAACGCGGCGCGGCGGAAGCGAATTCGAAATTTCGGCCAAGGCAAGCGGCTTTGCCGTTCCGGGCGCGCTTATCGGCAGACTCGGCCTTGACATCATGGACGCGAGCATAACCGGCGAAGCGCTGCTTACGACATTCGGCCTGGTCGCGAACGACATATCGGAAAATATGGAGGGCAGCGCGGACATAAGCATAACCGGCGGAAAAATCGTCGGCATAGACACGCGCCAGATATTCGGCAAGGGCCTGACCCGCGCGAATATAGGCGAATTTTTGGAAAGGGCGTTTTCGCCCAAAGCGTCGATGGAAATCAAGACCCTTTCGATTCCGGTGCGCATAAGCGGAAGCGAAATCATATCAAGCGCGCCCTTCGTCCTTAAAACGGACAGCGCGACAATCTCCGGGGACGCCGCCGTCATGGCGGAAGGCACGGGCGCGTCCATGCAGATTCTGTTCAGGAATTCGTCTTCCGAATCACGTCCGCTAAGCGTCATAGCGACGCCAAAAGGCGCCAAGTTCGACGAGGCGGAAGCGCTTCGCGCCATCGACCCGGATTATATAAGGGCGAAATAATCAGCTGATAGCGGCGGCGACTTGGTCCTGCATTTCGAAGGTGCCGAAGACGACCCACGCTATGACGACCGAAATCAGAAGCACGCCTATCGAATTCAAAAGGTTCGCCGTCGTTTCTATGCTTTTGACGGAATTATCCATGTATTCAGTCGCGACATTCATAAGGTTCTTGTCGAATTCGTCCATGTCCGCATAGATTTTCAAATCGCCTATGATTTCATCGTTCGGGAAATGCAAACCTGCGGCGTCCAAAGCGTCGCCGAGATTGTGCCCGGCGATAACATTGTTAAGCGCCTTGTCCGACACATCGGCCAGATAGCCGTTCGAATTCTGCGACATCATTTTAAGCGCTTCGGGCAATGTCGCGCCCGCCTTGATAAGCGACGCAAGACTCACCAGCCAGCCGGCGCTTGCGGAAATCTTATAAAGCGACCAGGGCGGAATATTGTCCAGCATGGTCCGCAGGCGACCGCGCATAACCGGCATGGAAAACGCAATCAATGCCGCGGCGCCGACAAGCCCGCCCGCCATGACAATCCAGTTCGCGCCGAAGAATTCCGACACGCTTACAAGGGTGCGCGCGGCGCCGCGCCATATGACGTCCCTGCCCGCGGCTTCCAGCATGGGCGGCAGTAAATACGTCCCGACCATGACGACTATCGCGAATGTCGCGGCCAGCAAAAACAAAGGATAGGAAAGCGCCGACACCAACGCGCCGCTGATTTTATTTCCGCCCTCGACCACCCTGACGGCGTTTTCAAGCGCGACCCAAAGCTTCGAAATGTCGGACGCCGAAAGCATAAGGACTTCTATCTCGGGCGCCCAGCCGGATATGGCTTCGGAAAAAGTGTATCCGCGTTCCAGCTTGGCCTGCCAGTCGGCGTAAGCGACGGCGAAGGGCTCGCTGGGTTTTTTCCCCTCGCGGCTTTCTATCGCGACAAGCCGGTCCAACGATTCAATCAAGGTGAAATCGTTCCGAAGCAGCGACGACAATTTCCGATACGCGTTAAGGCGCTTCGCCGTATCGAACCGGAACATGATTTTCGAATAAATTATATCGAGCTTGGTCGCCATCAGTAAATCCCCGGCTGGTCTATAAGGCCGACCCAGCGTTCAAGCTCGTCCGCGCCGACGCGGCCTTTAAGCATAAGCTCGCCGGCGGCTTCTTTAAGCGTGCGCCCGCCCAAAGCGTTCAGCCAATAATCCTGGGCTTCCAGTTTGCTTCCCTTGGCGACAAGCTCTAAAATTTTTCCGTCGCACAGAACGATTTCGCCCGCTTTGACGCGGCCGATGGTGCCCTTGCCGCCGCATTGCTCGCACCCATGGCCGCGGATGAAAATCTGCGCAAGTCCGGTTTCGCCGAAATAATCCAGGGCGCGCGCATGAACGGCAAGCTCGGGATGACGCGCCAATGGTTCCTTGCAGTGCGGGCAAAGCTGCTTGAACAGGCGCATGGACATAAGGCCGCGCATCATGGTTTCGTCTTTAAGTTTGAAGGCCTCGACGCCCATGTCGATAAGGCGGTTAAGCGCGCCTATCGCGGAATTCGCATGAAGCGTCGTCCAGACGGAATGTCCCGAAAGCGCGCCCTTCAAGGTAAGCTCGGCCGCGCTAAGCGTGCGGATTTCGCCGACCATCAGGACGTCCGGGTCGCTTCGCAAAGCGGCGGCCAAGGCTTCGGTGAATTTTTCGTCGCGGGCTTCCTCGGTCGTGGCGTTCACGACCGGCATCTGGCGACTGCCGAAGATTTTTCTTTCCGCCGGGTCTTCGACGGTTATCAAGTTTATTTCATAGTCGCGCTCGCCCAGCATCATGGTCATGTTCTGGAAAAGCGTGGTCGATTTACCGCTGGACGTCGGGCCCGCGACTATCACAAGGCCGGTCGGGAAGGAACGCAGGCGCGCCAACAGGCGCTGCTCGAAATCGGTGAATTCCTGCTCTATCCGAATGCCTTCGCTCGGGTTCTCGTAAAGAAGGCGCATGACCACATAGCGCGAGCCGAAAGCGATTGGATTGAACTGCATGCGGATGCCGAGGACCCCGGCGGGAAGATATAAATCCTTGGTTCCGCGAAGCGGGGTCCTGCCGTCTTTTTGCGCGCTTTGGTATTCGTTCTTGGCATAGTTGCTGCTCGATATGTCGGCGCTTGCGAAGGCCGCGCGGATGAAGCTTTCGCCCCAGGCGGCGCTGTATTCAAGCATGGTCTGCATTCCGCCGTCTTTCCGGAAATATATGGTCGTATGGTTCGCGACTTCGATATGTATGTCGGACACTTTCGCGCTAGCGGCCTTGGCGACTATGTCGACGAAGTCCTTTTGCATCTGGTTGTCGTAGTCAAGGCGGGATTTCGCGGCGGCGCCCGAAGCGCCCTCGCCCTGCTTGTATATGGCGGACAGCAGGCCCATGTCGCTGTAAAACGGCTCTTTAAGGGGAAGATTTTCGCGCTGGGCCAATGAAACGAAGGCAAGCACGCGGCCGTCGTATCTGTGCGTGCGCGAAATTATCAATTCGCCGCCGGAAAAATAAGCTATCAAATTCTGGGTGTCTTTGGGCAGTTCGAGCCGCCCGCGGAATCCCGTCAGCAATTGGTTGCCTTCGGAAAAAAGATATTCCACGATTTTTTTCGAATCGGAATCCGCCATGCGCGCAGGCACGGATTCCTTCATATCCCTTATGATGTTCTTAGCCGATATTGCCACTCGCTCTCTCCCACTTATGGCGTTATTTTATCTCGCGGCGTTCACCATGCGAAGCTGGAAGACTTCGCCGTCCCGCTCCAGCCGAACGCCATCGCCGCTTGAAATTCCCTGCACGACGAATCCGTCGAATGCGTGGCCTTCGCCGACGCGCTGCCTGTGGCCGTTCGCGACGATTTCGACCATGGCTTTAAGATTGCCTTCGGTCCCGGTTATGTGAACAAGGCGGTAATGGTCGGCTATGTCGAATTCGCCGTCGTCCGAAGCCGCGGCGACATCGGCGGCGCGGGCGGGCGCATCGGCAGGTTCGCGCGGCGCGGTTTTGACTTCGTCGAGCTGGCGGCGGAAACGCTCCAATTCCTCGTTCATCTTCCTGCGCTCTTCGTCGAACTGGGCGGCAAGCTCGGCCGAGGCGTCGCCCGCGGGCGCGCTTTCGCTTCCGGCAAGGCGCGACTTTTCGGCCTCTATGCGGCTTAGGTCGAGCGCAAGCTGCGCGCGCTCCTTTTCAAGCCTCATCAGGACCTTGTCCTGTTCCAGCGCGGTTATGCGAAGGAAGACCGAACCTTCGGCGTCGAATTCGTCCAGGTTTATATCGTCCGCGAAGACCGGCGCGGCAAGCGCGGACAGCAGCGCGGCAATCAAATATTTCTTACAAAGCATACACCCTCACCTCATAGCTCCATTGGCTTTTTCCCATGTCCCATGAAACCGACAGCAATTCGACGGCCGGGATTTCAAGGAATTTCATGAATTCTTCCGGCATGATTTTGGAATCGGCGCGGACAAGGACATATTCCGCGGTCCTTTTGACATCGCCGCCTTGGGACGCGACGATTTCCTTGCCGACGGAAATGGCGGCCGGCATGTTCGCCATTTGAAAGACGCTGCGGACGCGGCGCTCGACAGCGGCGATGTTTTCAGCCGGGGCATTCGCGACGGCGGCGGCCAGCGGCCAGGTTCCCGACAATTCCGCATCGCTTCCGCCCGCGCCCGAAGTCTTGATTTCCACGCCGGGCATAAGGCCGCCGACCGCTTCGTATAATTCCTGGATGGTGCCGTAGTCGCGGCGGATTACCGCGTGGATTTTTCCATTGGCGCAGTCGGCGGAAACGACGTTCCAGCCATAGACCGGCTGCATTATGAAGGCGATGGCCTTGGTGCAAAGGGCGGCGACTTCGTTCGCCGGCGGAATAGTTTCCCACGGCATGACGGGACCCGCCGGCGCAATAGTTTCAGGCGCGGCCAGGTCGGATTTCATAAGCGCCAATTGCTCTTTATACAAGCGGGCGGATTCCTCGGTCATTTGGGACGCGGCGGGCCCGGGCGAAAGGAACCTGTTTATGTCCGCCTCGAAAAAATACACAAGCGCTATCGCGGCGGCGCCGAAAACAAGCAGCTTCAACATAAGGCCGGAAGTTTCGCCAATCGGACGCAGCGCGCTTCGGACTTTGCCCGATATGACGTCGTCGATATTCCGTTCCTGGGCGCCCGTTATCCCCCAGGATTCCGGCGCGACTTTAAGCGACCAGTCGGGAAGCTGCAATAGTTTGTCGAATGCCTCGCGCGCGTCCTTTTCGACCGCGAACAACCTGTCCTGGTCGGACAGGATTATTCCGTTCCTGACGGCAATCATCCAGTATCCGCCGCCGACCTTGAAAACCGCGGCGAAGGAAGGCGCGTCGCCGAAGGATTCCATGACTTCGGGCGCAAGCGCGGACAGGCCCGAATAATGTTTAAGCGCGGGACTGCCAAGGCCGACAAGGTTCCTGTATTGCGCATAGTATCTGAATCTCGCCTGGGGCGCGGACTTCGAGATTCTTTCGGCGACGCCCTTGGCGGCGTGCGCGGCGGCGACGGGCTGCCAGAAAAGCCCGACCGCGTATTTTTTTCTTGAAACGGAAACTATCTGTGCCGTCAAAAGATTTCCCCCTGCTGCGAATTTAATTAAGCGGCGCCCCGACCTCGCGCATAATCGCCCTTTCGGAATCCATCGGGGAAACATGCACCTGCGGCGTCAGAATCACGACCAGCACGTCGCGCTGGGACGTCGACTCGCGCGAGCCGCCAAGCGCCATGAAGTCCGCCTCGCCCACGCCGTAGCGCGTGTCGTCGTTCGCCTGGCGCTCGAAGCCCGAGATAACAAGCATCTGCCCCGTTTCCAAAATCACTTCCTGCATGAAGGACCGCTCTTCGACGTCGGGCATCTGGATGGTGATTCCATTGTCGCCGCCGATGGTTTCGGTGTTCATGCGGATAAGCTCGCGAAGCGACATCTTGAAAAGCAGAAGAACGCGGCCGCCGTCCAAGATGTTCGGAAGCAGCTGCATGGAAAATCCGGTTTCAAGCGTGTCCTGCTCGACGCTCGAACTTTCGACCGCGGTGAAGGTGCGGGATTCTATGCGCTTGATGTATCCGGTGTTGCGGACGTTGCTGACTGGCGCCACGCGGTTGTTGCGCGTCGTGACCGAAGCGTTGGTCATAAGCGACACCTTGCCCTGGCGCGCCAGTGCCTGGATAAGCGCGCTCGACCCCGCCGCAGGCGCAAGCGCGCCGCTGGCGCCTTCGGCGACCGCGACGTTAAGGCCGGACGCGCCCGTGATATTGTTCGAAGCGTTGGACGCTATTTGCAATCCGGCGACGCTCGAAATCGCGGCGGTAAGATTCAGGCCGACCGCGTTGGTGTTCGTAATCGAAACCTGCAAGACCTTGACGTCTATCGAAATCTGCTGGGACAGGCGGCGGTTCTGGCGTGAGATATAACCAGCCACGCGCTTCTGGACGCTTGGGCCCGCGGTAAGGGTAATCGTGCCCAAGGAACGCGACACGGAAAATTTAGCATTCGGCACGCCGTCCAGGATTCCCGTTATGCTGCGCTCTATCTCGTCCCATTCGCGGAGGTTGGATTCAAGCGAAACCTGATTCGAATCGTCGGTCGATATGCGCGAAGAAAAACTGATGTCGGTGCCGAGAGCGTAAAGATTGTAAGTCTTGGTTTCGGTCTCGTAGAAAACTATGTCTTCCCTGTCGTATTGCCAAAGCAAATCCAAATCGGTCGCGACGCGGGTCAGCATGTCGCTTAATTTTCCGCTATGGCTAAGCGAAATCGTCTTGCCCAATTTTTCCGAAGAAACCTGCCCGTCTATCGATACGTTTATTCCGGTTATCTCGTATATGCTGTTCGAAAGCTGTTGAAGCGTCGCGGGCTCGTCCATGATGATGGTGATTCCGTTTCCGGTCTCGAAGCGCGCGGGCAAATCGAAACCGCGCCGCACCGCGGTCGAGCGCGAGCCCAGCCATACGCCATCAGACGCCGAAATGGTGTCGGAAGTCACGCGGCTTTGCGGCTGGCGCGTGCTGTCCAGCGCTATGCTGGCGTTCACGAAATCGTCGTCGACCGCGGCCGCGACTTTCGCGGACTGCGTTTTATTGCAGGCGGCGCCAAGCGCCGCCGCCGAAAAAATACATGCCATAAGCACGTATTTTCTAATGGCCATTATTCTCCCCTTCATCCAAGGTGCTTACGACCAGCACCTTGTTCCCCTTGTAGAACCTGGCATACGGAACCGGATTCGCGCGGCTGAAATTCCTGACCAGGGCGCTGGACACGTCCATGAACCTGCCTTCGAAAACGGCGCTGGCCGCGACGGGATATTCGCGCGAAGTGTTCCATACAAGCTCCCATCCGGCGGCCTGGGCCCATTCCTCCAAAACTTGCCTCAGCGTCTTGCCGCTTACGACGACCCAGCTGCGGACCACGTCGGCGCCCGCGCCGACCGGCGCAATCTGGGCCTTGTCGGCGGCTTTGCCCGACAGGTCGGCCGCGCTGGCGAAAAGCCCGCCGCCGGTGTCGCCGCCGTCAATCATGACGCCGTCGCCCGCGTCTTTTTTGTCGTTGTATTTCCTGTCGCTTACGGACATGACAAGCGCGGCGCCGCCGTCGTCCTCTATCATTTCCTGGGTCAGAAGCGGCATTTTCGCTTTGGAATTATCATTGAATCCGGCGGGCGCATTGTTGCCGTGCATAAGGTCCGCCCCACCCGAGAAGCTGTATTGGCCGCCCCATCCCTCGCCCGTTATGGCGTGGTTCACTTTAAGCCCCGGCTCGCGGTAAGTGGAATTATTGACGCCGAATGGACGCGATTTTATAACCGGCCTTTCCGACCGATACATGTTGTTCACCTTGTCCAGCGAAGGCTCGGGGCCCCAGCCGGTATCCGGACCCCAGTCGGGGCTTTGCCAGACAAGGCCCGAAGGGTCGCTCTGGTCGAACGCGGCGTGCGCCGGAAAAAGCGTGAAAACGGCCAAAATGCCGAGCATAATTCTTTGAATCATAATCGATTTCCTTTTCTTCCCCTAATACTTCCCTAAATTATAACAAATAGCCCGCCGGCTAGCAAGGGAATTTCCCCATAAAACCAACCCGTGCCGGGGCGGTTTTATGGGGACCCCGAAAAAATAAAATTCATATGAAAAATCCCCCTTTCGGGGGATTTATTTTTACTGGGCGGTCCAGCGGACGTTGGCGTCCTCGTCCCCGATGGCCAGGCCGATGCCGTTCGGGCAGAGCGAAGGCGTCCTGGCCGACGCCACAAGCGCGACTTTTCCATTCGCGAAATTGTCGTCGTATTTGAAGGAACCTATGCCGTCCAGCTCTATCTTCATGCCGTCGTTCGCGCGGGCATAAACCAATTTCACGCCGCATTGGGAAAGAATTTTGTCGAATTTGACCATCTGGTCGCGCGCGGCCGGATTGGTGTTTTCCGCGAAGACGAACGGGGAAGCCGCGGATTTGGTCCAAGAAAGACCCTTGAAAAATTTAAGCGGGGCGGCGAAAGCGGCGGCGCTTGCCAGCGTCAGGCCGACGGCAAGGAATATTTTCTTATTCATTTTCTAGTCCTTTTTTGAATTTGTCCTGTTGACTAAGACATTTTATCACAAGTAGGAATATATTTCAATTAATAAAACAACTCCCCCGCAATCGCCGTCGAGTTGTTTTTAGGATGCGAACTCTTCAAGAAGCTTTTTCTGTTTCGACGAAAGACGGGTCGGGATTTGGGTCATGACGTTTATGTAAAGGTCGCCGCGGGACGACGCGCGGCCAAGTTCGGGCATGCCGTTTCCCTTCACGCGAAGCTTGGTTCCGACCTGGGTTCCGGCAGGAATTTTGACTTCGATATTCTTGCCGTCGACGCCCGAAACATCGACGCTTCCGCCCAGCGCCAAAGTCGCGAAAGGCACCGATAAATTGATTAACAAATCCGACCCGTCGCGAGAGAAATGCGGGTCCTTCAAAACGATTATATCGACGTATAAATCGCCGCTCGGCGCGCCGAACGCGCCCGCCTCGCCTTGCCCGGAAAGCCGCAGACGCGCGCCGGTTTCGACGCCCGCGGGGATTTTGACTTCGATGGTTTTGGCCGCGCGCTTCGCGCCCGTGCCGCCGCAAGCGGAGCACTTTTTATCGGGCTTTTTTCCGAAGCCGCCGCAGTCGTGGCACGCGGTTTCCGCCGCGAAAAATCCGTTCGACCTGCGGACGCTTCCGCTGCCGCCGCAAGTCGGACAAGTCTTCACATTCTCGCCGCCTTTGCCGCCGCATTTTTCGCACGCCGCGTTCGTTTGGAATTTCACTTCGACATTCTTTCCGGCGAAGGCTTCGGCCAAAGTTATCCTTACTTCATGCAGAAGGTCGCGGCCGGAATTGTCGGCCTGCCTCGGCTGCGCGCGGCGGCCGCCGAATCCCATCTGGTTGAATATGTCCTCGAACATATCGCCGAAGCCGCCTGAAAATCCCGCGCCGCCGAAATCGAAACCGCCGAAAGGATTGCCGCCCGCGCCGCCGCCGAACCCTTGTCCGCCCTGGAACGCGGAATGCCCGAACTGGTCGTAAGCCGCCTTTTTCTGCGGGTCGCGCAGGATGTCATAAGCATTGCTGATTTCCTTGAATTTGGCTTCCGCGTCCTTGTCGCCGGGATTTTTATCCGGATGGTATTTCATGACAAGCTTGTGATAGGCCTTTTTTATATCGCTTTCACCCGCGCCCTTTTGGACGCCCAAAATTTCGTAAAAATCGCGCTGCGACGACATCGTCTATCCTTTTTAATGGTGATATAGGGGACGAATAAAAAAAATCAAGCCCGCCCGGCTTCGCTGTTCTATTCGCTTCGCCGGGCGGGGTTATTATAGGTTTATATGCGTTGCGGCATAAGGACGAACAGGCAGTCGGTTTCCTTTTCGCGCCCCTGCATAATCGTCGGGGACAGCGAATCCATCATGGCAATCTGCATCTTGTCCGCGTCGATTTGCGTCGCGATGTCAAGCAGGAAGCGGACATTGAAGACAATCTGGAACTGCTCGTCATTATTATATTCCACGTCCATTTCCTCGACCGCGGCGCCGGATTCGGGCGTCGAGGTGTTCGCGACAAGCTTCCCGGCCGAGAAATTGAGGATGACGGATTTCGTCCGCTCGGTGCTGGTGACGGAAACGCGGTCAATCATCTCGACGAACTGGGCCTTTCCGAAAACCGCGAGCTTGTCGTTGTTCTTTGGGATAACCACGCGATAGTTCGGATACTGGGCGTCGATTAATTTCGTCGTAAGGACGGCGCTTCCGAAAGTGAAGCGCGCCTTGGTTTCGGACAATTCGACCACGACATCGTCGACATCGGCGTCGGCAAGCAGCTTCGAAAGCTCGGCAATGCTTCTGCGCGGCAGAATGACGCTCGGCATATTTTCGCTGCCTGCGGGCGCGAGCGCGGTGCAAACCGCCATGCGCTGAGAATCGGTCGCGACAGATGTCAGCATCTTCTTGCCGCCTTCTTCGGTTATATGGAAGAATATGCCGGCCAAATGATAGCGGGTGTCGTCGGATGGAATCGCGAATTTGGTCTTGTCAATCATATGGGCCAGCTCGCCGGTCGTCATGGTGAATTTGGTGGAGAGGTTGGCGGCGCCCATGCTCGGGAAGCTGTCGGCCGACAGGGTCGACAAAGTGAATTTCGCCTTGCCGCTGGACACTATAAGCTGCTGCTCGTTCGCCTGCTTGAATTTGATTTCGGCTTCTTCGGGCAATTTCCGAAGAATGTCATAAAGAAGATGAACCGGGATGGTTATTTTGCCCGGAAGGGTAATATCGGCCTTTACGCGCTCGACCAGTTCCAGGTCGACGTTGGCGGCGGTCATGACAAGGTCTTCCTTCGCCTCTATCTTGATATTCATCATGATAGGCAGCGGGGCGCGCCGCTCCACAATAGACTGCATGTGTCCGATGGCCTTTATAAGGACTTGGCGAAAAACTGAAAATTCCATGACTAACTACTCCTTGTTTTCCTAACTTTACAAAAAAATACCCCTTGCGCGCAAGGGGAAAAATCGTTAATATCCCCAACATGACCAAGGAAATCAACAAATCTTATTCGGCGGCGGACATACAGGTTCTGGAAGGGCTGGAACCCGTCCGGCTTCGCCCCGGAATGTATATAGGCGGCACGGACGAGAAGGCCTGGCACCATCTCCCGACCGAAATCCTGGACAATTCCATAGACGAAGTGGTCGCCGGCTTCGCGGACAGAATCGAAGTCAACCTTATAGACGCGCGCACGATAGAAATCGTGGACAACGGCCGCGGAATACCGGTGGACGAGCATCCCAAATATCCGGGCAAATCGGCGCTTGAAATCATATTCACGACGCTTCATTCGGGCGGCAAATTCGACAACAGCAATTACAAGACATCGGGCGGACTGCACGGCGTCGGTTCTTCCGTCGTCAACGCGCTGTCGTCCGAAACGATAGTCCGGGTCGCGAAGGGCGGCCATATCTGGACCATGAAGTTCAAGCGCGGAAAAGCGGTCGGCCATATAGAAAAGGGCGAGTCGACAAAGGAAACGGGAACATCCGTCCGCTTCACAATCGACACGCAGATATTCGGCGAGGGCGCCGCCTTCAAGCCCGTGAAACTTTACCGCCGGGCGCGGGCGAAAGCCTTTTTGTCCAAGGGCGTCAGGATATTCTGGAACTGCAATCCAAGCCTTATAACCGAAGACATGGGCATACCGGCCCAGGCGGAATTCTATTTCCCGCACGGCGTGTCGGACTTCTTGGAACAGAACACGGAAGGCAAGACGAAGCTTACGCCGAAAATGTTCTCGGGCAGTATTCCGTTCCCGGACGATTCCGGCAAGGTCGAATTCGCAATAACATGGCTGACCGACGAAAACGGCGCGGCAAGCGACGACGGATTCCTGAACTCGTACTGCAACACCATCGCGACGACGGACGGCGGCACGCATGAAAGCGGCTTCAAGTCCGCCATAACGCGCGGGCTTAAAAACTATGCGCAAAAGGTCGGCGACAAGGCGGGCGACATCATCATGGCCGAAGACGTCTTCGATTCCGCCTGCGCCATCGTGTCATTGTTCTATAAGACGCCGCAGTTCCTGGGCCAGACGAAGGAAAAGCTTTCGAATCCCGAAGTGGTCAAATATATAGAGAACGCAATCCGCGACCCGTTCGATTTGTTCCTGGGCTCGGACCCGAAGACTTCGAACGCCCTGCTCGCATTCGCGAACCAGCTGGCCGAGGCGCGCATAAAGATAAGAAAGGCGAAGGACATAGCGCGGAAAACGCCTTCGAAAAAACTGCGCCTTCCAAGCAAGCTTGCCGACTGCGCCAAGCACCATATAGACGGCACGGAATTGTTCATAGTCGAAGGCGAGAGCGCCGGCGGCACCGCCAAACAGGCGCGCGTCCGCGAAACCCAGGCGATACTGCCTTTGCGCGGAAAAATCCTGAACGTGCTTACCGGCAGCGACGAGAAGTTCGACAACAACAAGGAACTGAACGATTTGATTGAAACGCTGGGCTGCGGCACGCGCGAAAATTACGACGAGGAAAAACTCCGCTATGAAAAGATAATCATCATGACCGACGCGGACGTCGACGGCTCGCACATAGCGTCTTTGCTAATGACGTTCTTCTATCAATACATGCCCGGGATGATAGAGGACGGACATTTGTATCTGTCATGCCCGCCGCTTTATAAATTGTCCGCGGGCAACGAATCGGTCTATGTCGCCAGCGACGAGGAATTGGAAGAGCTGAAAGCCGGAAAATACAAGAATAAAAAGCTGGAAGTGTCGCGCTTCAAGGGCCTTGGCGAAATGATGGCGGCGCAGCTGAAAGACACGACCATGAATCCCAAAACGCGGAAACTTATCCGCGTGGAGCTTCCGCCCAAAACCGAAGAAGGCCACGAGGACGCGGAAAAGACGAAATTATTGGTCGCGAACCTTATGGGCAAAAAGCCCGAGTTCCGATTCAAGTTCATAACCGAAAACGCGAAGTTCGTGAAAGACCTGTTCGTGTAAAAAAACAACTCCCCCGCAAGGGGGGAGCTAGTTTCAACCTATCTAACGATAGTCCTTTCGACATATTCGGTTATGACGGAATACATAGGATGGTCGCGCGGAACGAATTTCACCGCTTCGGAAACATCCATGGCGGATACAAGCCTTATGCCGGCGGTGCCGAGATATTTCGCCGCGCCGGACAGGCGGTCCAGGCCGACGATGGCATAATCGACAACCATGCCCAGGTCGCGAAGCTTCACGGCCGCGTCCTTATGTATAGAGCTGCCCGATGTCGCGACGTCTTCGGCCACAAGAACCCTGTCGCCCGGCTTCCAGTCGCCGATTAAAAGCCCGCCCTGGCCGTGGTCTTTCGCTTCCTTGCGAAGCGTCAATATAGGCGCGCCGATGGTCAGGCCGATGGCGGCGGCAATCGATTTGCCGCCTTCGGGCACGCCGAGTATATGGTCGAATTTTATACCCGATTCCTGCAAGGCGTCCACCATAAGGTCTATCATGTTCTTGAATATCCGGGGATAAGACTGGGCGAACTGCAAGTTCCAGAACAAGGGCGACATGTTCGGGCTTCCGTCGGGATTGGGCGTTTTCAATTTGAACCAGGCCGCCTCGTCCGCGCCGGGCGCGATTTTAAGCAAATCCTTGGCCAACAATCCCCTTGTGAAGAATTCCTTTTTCGTTTCGATTTCCCTGTAAGACATCTTTTCCATATCGTTCCCCTTATCTTGTTTTGCCGAGTCCGGCCTTCGCCAGCTCTTCGTTTATCTTGCCCTTGTAGAAAGCGGCGGCTTCCTTGACCGACATTCCCATGCGGTATTCCGGGCTCATGATTCCGCTGGACACCGGATACGTCGCGTCCAAACCGGCGACGGCGACGAATTTCGACACCTCGCCCTTTTGTTTCGGACCAAGCCCCGGACAAAGGAAAATTATCCTGTCGTCGCGGCCTTCCTCCATCTTGCGGATATGTTCGGCCTTTTCGGGCTGGGTTGCGCCGACGACGGCCATAACCCTGCCCGGGCAGAATTTCTTGGCGTTCATGGCCATATGGACATAGTTCGGTAGCCCGCCTTCGACCATCATGTCCTGGAATTCCGCGGCGTCGGGATTGCTGCTTGCGGCGACGACTATGCCCGCATGGTTCGCCTTCCATTCATAAAGGCCGGGCGTCTTTTCGTCCTTTTCGCCCGGGACTATGAAGGGCGCCAGCGTGGACTTGGTCCCCATATAGGCGTTTATGGTCGTCATGTCGGATTTATAGCGGTTGAAATTGGTAAGCGCGGACATTTCCTGGGTCGCGCCGATGTCGCCGAACTTGGCGTCCAATATGCTTACAAGCTCGGGCGCTTCATCGGCGATGAAGCGGAAGACATCCCCCAAGACGTCCTCGGCGCCAAGGGCCGTCCAATAGGCGATGTTGGGCTTCACGCCGATTATATATTCGCGCGCGACCATAACGGCTTCGGTCGAAACGCCGAAAAGCCTGTGCTTGTCGACCTTTCCGTTCGAATTTACGATGTTGTCCCAGCCCTTGTCGGGGTCAAGGCCGATTATGACGCGGGAATCTTTTTCTTCGATTTGGGATTTCAATTTTTCGACGGCGTGCATGGATGGGTCCTTTGTTATAAGTTCGTCCCCTCTCCGCCCTCTGGCACAGAATAGCCCCTACATTTCGATTAGTCAATCCCTAATATTTATGGTATAATGCCATATGGCGCACAGGTTCCCGTTCACTTCGGCAGTCTTAGATTCCTTAATCCCGCCGCGGGTCGGGTTCGAAGTCGTGCGCGATTCGTATAATCCCGAGCTTCAATTATACATAACCGCCAACGGCGCGAAGACGTTCTTCGTCAGGAAAAGATTCCGCGGAAAGGACGTCAGGAAAATCCTTGGCAAATACCCGGACATAGACATAGACGACGCGCGCGACGCGGCGGACGACGCGGTTAAAAAAATGCACGAGCCCATACCAGTCCGCAGCGGCAGCATAAGCCTTAAAAAAATGGCGGACAATTTCCTTAAAAACAAGGTGAAGCGCGCGCCCGATTCGATGAGGAAACTGGAACGGCAAATCGCGCGGCTTTTGGCCGACATACTGCCCCTAAAATTGTCCGAGATAACGCCGGACACGCTGTCGGGCGCGCACCTTAAAATCGCGATGACGAACGGGAAATCCACGGCGAACCGGCTTAAAGAAACGATTAGCGCGATATTCAACATGGCCATCGAAGAAGGATACGTCAAAACAAATCCGGCAAGGGGCCTTGAAAAATTCCCGGAAAAGAAGGGCGCGCGCTTCATATCGCCGGGGGAATTTCTGGCGCTTGGCAACGCGATAGAGGAAGAAAAAAACGCGACCATGCGCGCGGCGATGAA
>JAIRRC010000036.1 GCA_031256175.1 Rickettsiales bacterium | reverse complement strand
GATGCGCGCATCTTTTCGCCGCTAACAACGCGGCTCAAAGTGCGCTTATACGCTCGGATTCCGCTCGGACGGGAAAACATGACATTTGGTCATGTTTTCTGTTTCCGTCCTCACCTTCGCCAGCATGACGGGTATGGATGAGGTCCCGGGTCTTCCTCCTCCGCCAATCATCCTTCGCGCTTTGCGCTTCGGACGACAGGGGCTTCGGGTGGCAAGCAAAGACCACCCCGCCCGCCTTCGTCCTTCGGACTCCGGCGCGGCACCCCTCCACAGGAGGGGAACTTTTTATTCGGATGGTTCTTCCGAGTCCGCCGCAAGGTTGTCGATTTGGGACAGCTGGTTGTCAAGGGACTGGCGTTCCGTATTCTTATAGCCGTCGTCTTCCGGTTCTTCCGTTTGCGCAGTTCTCACTTTCGGATTCATCAGGGTTTCGTATGTATCAAGCACCTTTTGCTGGTCCTTCAAGTCGTCCTTTATCAGGTTGTTCGGCCCGGGGATAAACCATTCGTATATCTTCAACGCCGTTATCTGCATGACGGGCCTTGTTTTCGCCGCGCTTACATAGGCGGGCAATTCAACCCCCGACCAATACCACAACATCGCTATGTATAAGAAGCCGTTTATGAACACGCCGCGCACAAGGCCGAATATAATCCCGAGGCTTCGGTCCGCGCTGCGCAGAATCGTCGAATGGATATAGTCGCGCAATCTTTGCGCGAACAGGCTGAACAGAATCAATATCAGGAAGAACACTATGAAATACGACGCTATCAGGGTCGATACGTTCGGCTCGGCCAGGCCCATCATATTCTGGATTTGCAATTCCAATTTCGGCGAGACGAACCGCGCCGCCAAGGCCGCCAATATCCAGGACGTGGTCGCAACCAATTCGAACACCCCGCCGCGCGCGAACGCCCACAGGGTCGACGCCAGCATGACGCCGATGAATATATAATCAAGTAGCATAAGGCTTGTCATTTATCAGCGGCCGCCCGAATAGCGCTTCGGCAGAAGCACGAAGGCCGCGCCCTGCTGGTTCTGGCCGCTTGCGAAGTGTTCCGCCTCGGCATCAATGCCGAAGAATATATCCGCGCGGACCCAGCCCTTTATCGCCTCGCCCCGGTCTTGGGCAACCATCAATCTTTGGAATTTCGTCCCGTCGCGCAATGTCGTGTCTATGAATATCGGCATGCCCAAGGTATATATCGAATCGTCCACAGCTATCGAGCGGATTTTCTGCAAGGGCACGCCCAATTTTCCTATAACGTCGAAGCTGCCAGCTTCCGCGAAATACACATAGCGCGGATTGCCGTCTATGATTTCGCGCGCGAGCGCCGGTTCGGTTTTGAGGTATTCCCAGACCGCGGCCGCCGCCATGCCGTTCGTCGGCCTTATGCCCCGGTCCTGCAACTGCTTGCCGGGGCTATTGAACGGAACGTCGTTCGTGCTCGCGAAGTTCAATTTCACCAATTTGCCGTCCTCTAATTTCAAGACGCCCGAGCCCTGTATCTGGATATTCTGCACGTCCACAGGGTGCGCCCAATAAAGCGGGGTGCCTATTCCCTGCGCGAGTATGGTTTTCTTATCGACGCCCTTGAAGTCCCGGCCGTCTTTTGGCAGGCCCATAAGCGGTTCCGTGAACTGGCCTTGGCGCGTCCGGCTGGCGGATATGGTCGGCGAATAATAGCCCGTCATCCGGCCCGCGCGGCCGCCGTTCTCGTCCGACACCCTGTAAGCCTGGAAATGGTCTTCGAACCATTTGCGGACAACGGATATATCCGCGCTTTCGCTCGGCAAATAGCGGCATTTCTCTTCCAGTAATTCGCGGTCAGGCCGGACGCGGCCCTCATACTGGACGCGGCCTTTGCACGTGTTCTTGAAGGACTTCAAGGCATAGCGCAAATCGTCGTCCCGCCAGCCGGGGACCTGGGAAAAGTCCACTTTGTTTAGGTTCGAGGGGACGTTTTCATCCCCGCTGCCCCTTGTCCCGGGCATATCGAACCAGTCGCCGCAGCCGGCGGCCAATAATGGGAGCAAAATCAATAGTTTTTTCAAGTCGACCTTCCTTAATATCGAGTCGCCTTCGGCGACGAGTTTCCCTACAATGGACCCCGGCCTTCGCCGGGGTGACGCGGCGGGGTAGGGATTTTGGCGTATTGGGGGTTGAAATTTCCCCAATTCGTGCTATATTCCATTATATCAAAAATCAACGCCCAAAACAAGGAGCCCTTAAAATGTCAGAATTGAAGCTTATAACCCAGTTTTTGAAGGACATGTCCTTCGAATCCCCAAACGTCCCGCAGCTGTTCTTCAAGCAGGAGAATTCGCCAGCCAAGATGGAAATCAACCTCGACATCCAAATCAAGGGCGCCGACAACAACCTCTATATGGTCGACCTGGTCGCCAAGGTCCATTCGAAACTTGAAGCCGACGACAAGACCATTTTCCGCATAGACATGGTTTATTCCGGCCTGGTCAGCGCAAAGTTCAACAAGGAAGAGGAGCTTCAAAGGGCCCTGCTTGTCGATATTCCGACCCTTTTGTTCCCGAATGTGCGCGCTTTGGTTCTGCGTATGACGGGCGACTCGGGTTTCCCGCCCTTCGCCATGCCGCCGTTCAATTTCCAAGAGCGCTATGACGCCGAAAAAGGAAAAAAGTCGAAAAAATAAAGCGCAATATTTCAAAATCGGTCTATATCGCCCACTACACGTCGAAAAACCAACCGCCGCGGCAGCCCCAAAGGCCTACGTCGGTCGGTTTTTCTTGGTATTGGGCAATCTATCCTCGATTTTGCGATTGCGCTAATATTTTTTCGGGTTTATTATAAATTATATGAATAAAACCAATGCCAAATTTTTACCGGTTAAAGGCGGGGACTGGCTGCCTTCGTATATCGACTATGTCAAAAATATCCCGATGCTGACGGACGCGGAAGAGGCCGGGCTTATAGAGCGCGTGAAAAAATTCAAGGACCGCGACGCCGCGGAAAAAATCATAACCGCCCACCTGCGAATGGTTGTATCCACCGCTTATGAGATGCAGTCATACGGCACCCTGTCCATGCAGGACATGATTGCCGAGGGAACCATCGGCCTGCTGAAAGCACTGGACAAGTTCGACCCCGCAAAGGGCGTTCGCTTTTCCGTCTACGCTTCCTATTGGATTAGGGCCGAGCTTTACAGCCTTGTTTGGGACAACTGGTCCAGCGTCAAGGTCGGCGAGAATCCAAACCGCAAGAAGATTTTTTTCAACTTGGGCAAGGCGCGGCGGGCGCTGGGCGTTTCCGACCAAAAAATGGACGACGCCAATATAAAAAAGGTCGCCGACTATCTCGGCGTGCCGGCGAAAGAGGTCGAGCTTATGAACGCCCGCATGACCCGCGACATGTCGCTCAACGTTCCCATGAAGGGCGACGAGGACGGCGCGGAATTCCAGGACCGCCTTCCTTCAAAGGCCGAGGATATCCACGATGTATTGGAGAAAAAAGAATTCGCCGTGAAGGGCGTCGCCTTATTGCAGAAGCATTTGGGCGAATTGCCGGAGCGCGACCGCGACATCATCAAGCGGCGGCGTTTGGCCGAGAGGCCCGCGACTTTGGACGAGCTGGCGAAGGAATACGGGATTTCGAAGGAACGCGTGCGGCAGATAGAAAACCGCGCGTTCGAGGTTTTGAAGAGGGGCGTGCTGACAGATGTCGAAAAATCAAAGCTCGGTTTTTCAAAATCGGCCTATATTTCCGATTAGCGGCGGAAAACAAGTCGCCGCAGGAGCGGCAAGCCTAGCCGTCGGCTTGTTTTCCTTGCTTCTCGAAAATCTATTCTCGATTTTGCGACCTCGCTAATATTTTTCGGAGTTATTTATTAAAGGGAAGTTATGGAAAAAAGGAAGGTTGATTTAAGCGGTAGGAAAGAAAGGGCGGAGTTTGTGTTCGCCAGTGTGGCCAAACTTATCAAGGATTTGGGCGGGAATATTCACGATTCCGAGATTGCGGCCAACTGGCGCGCCATCGTCGGCGAAGAGTATGCCGCCGACCTTATTGTCAAAAGCATGTCGAAGGCGGGCGT
>JAIRRC010000019.1 GCA_031256175.1 Rickettsiales bacterium | reverse complement strand
CATTATAGAAAAAATCCAAGCCCCAATGCCAACACTTTTTTGGGCGGATGGCTTGACAAGGCAGAATCCTTCCCTATTTATAAGGCGTGGCATTTTTGATAAAATGAATCAAAACGAGGCGCAAATGGAAGAACAGGAAAACATAAACCCGATTGAAAAATTCACGACCGACTTCACGGAACTTGCCGCGAACGGCAAGCTTGACCCTGTCATCGGCCGCGACGACGAAGTCCGCCGCGCGATTCAGGTCCTGACGCGCCGCACGAAAAACAATCCGGTCCTAATCGGCCAGCCCGGCGTCGGCAAAACCGCGATTGCGGAAGGCCTTGCGCACCGCATAATTTCGGGCGACGTGCCGGAAAATCTGCTTGGCAAAAAAATCCTGTCATTGGACTTGGGCGCGATGATGGCGGGCGCGAAATACCGCGGCGAATTCGAAGAGCGCTTGAAAGGCGTGCTGAACGCGGTCAAAGATTCGAACGGAAAAATCGTCTTGTTCATAGACGAACTTCACACGATAGTCGGCGCGGGCAAAGCCGAAGGCGCGATGGACGCGGGCAATATGTTGAAGCCCATGCTGGCGCGCGGCGAACTGCATTGCATGGGCGCGACGACGCTGGACGAATACCGCGAATACATCGAAAAAGACCCTGCCCTTGCGCGGCGCTTCCAGCCCGTCTTCGTGGACGAACCCAGCATCGAAGACACGATTTCAATCCTGCGCGGCCTTAAAGAAAGATACGAAGGCCACCATGGCGTGCGCATTTCCGACGCGGCGCTTGTCGCGGCGGCGCGGCTGTCCGACCGCTATATCTCGGACCGGTTTTTGCCCGATAAGGCAATCGACCTTATCGACGAAGCGGCGGCGCGCGTGCGTATAGCGATTGCTTCAAAGCCGGAAAAGCTGGACGAGGTGGACCGCAAATTGACCCAGATGAAAATAGAGCGCGAAGCGCTGAAAAAAGAAAAGGACGCGGACTCGAAAAAGCGCCTGGCGGAACTTGAAAAGAATTTGAAAAACATCGAAGCCGAATCTGAATCGATGAACGCGGCGTGGAAAATCGAACGCGAAAACATGAAAAATCTGGCCGCCGCGATAGAAGAGCTTGACGCGGCCAAAGCCGAAATGCAAAGCGCGGTGCGCCGCGGCGATTACGCAAGCGCTGGCAGCTTGCAGAATGGAAAGATTCCAGAGCTTGCGGCGAAAATCGCGAAACTTGAAAAGGAAAATTCCGAAGACTTCAAAAGCGTTTCCATGCGCCATATCGAACAGGTGGTGTCGAAATGGACGGGCATACCGGTGCAGAAATTGTCCGAATCCGAGCAATCGAAACTTCTCAAAATCGAAAGCGAATTGGCGAAGCGCGTGGTGGGCCAGGACAACGCATTGGGCGTCATAGCGCGCGCGATACGCCGCAGCCGCGCCGGCCTAAGCGACAGCAAGCGCCCGCAGGGTTCCTTCATGTTTTTGGGCCCGACAGGCGTCGGCAAAACAGAATTGGTGAAGGCGGTCGCGGAACTTCTGTTCGACAACGACCAGGCCATGGTGCGCATTGATATGAGCGAATATATGGAACCGCATTCCGTGTCGCGCTTAATCGGCAGTCCCCCGGGATACGTGGGCTATGAACAGGGCGGCGCGCTTACCGAAGCTGTGCGTCGGCGCCCTTACCAGGTGGTGCTGTTCGACGAGATAGAAAAAGCGCACCGCGACGTGTTCAATGTGCTGCTCCAAGTCTTGGACGACGGGCGCCTGACGGACGGCCAGGGCCGCACGATAAATTTTTCGAATACGATAATTATAATGACTTCGAATTTGGGTTCCGACTTGCTGCTTGAAAATCCGAACGATACCGAAGGGGTCATGGCGCGCTTGAAACAGAATTTCCGGCCGGAATTTTTGAATAGAATCGATGAAGTTATAATGTTCCAGCCATTGTCGCGCGAGGTCATGGATGACATCGTGAAAATACAGCTCGGGAATCTGGAAAAAAGATTGCAGGAAAGAAACCTGTCGTTGCATACGTCTAAACGCGCGGTGGAATGGCTTGCGGAAAAAGGCTACGACCCGACCTTCGGCGCCCGTCCCTTGAAGCGCCTGATTATGACCGAAGTCGAAGACAAAATCGCCGACCTAATCCTGTCCGGAAAAATAAAACCGGGCGCGACCATCGACCTGGACGCGAATTCGAAAGGTTTGGTTATAGGTTAATTATTAATTGTCATTTATCCCCGATTATGATATAATTGACACATCATAAAGGGTAAAAAATGAAAAAATCCTTGATAACATTTTCTATAATATCGGCGCTTGCAATCGGGCCTGTATACGGCTACGACATGTCGGATACAATGGCGTTTATGGATAGAATGGACGTCGGCATGGAAGGGGCGATGGACGCGACCGACTGCCGGCTTCAAATAGAATCCGGGGTTTCGCAATCCGGCATATTGATAAACGTCAACCAGGACCGGCTGAACGAGATAATGAATTCCGAAGTCCCGGCGAACGGCGGCTACCAGGCAAGCGCGAACGGCCGGACAATATCTTGCGCGGCACCCGGGAAATTGGCGGATTGCGACAACGCCTCGGAAATATTCGCGTTCGAATGGCGCCTTCTGCATGATGAAAAAGTCGAATCCATAGCGGAAAAAATCTGCGCCGACCCTGAAAACTGGACTTCTGCCGCGATAAACGGGGCCGTCGGCGCGTTGGTCGTCAGCAATGGAAAACGCACGCCGCCAAGCTTCGAAGTGGCGATGTCGTTCTCTGAATCGAACTGATTTGATGGAGCCTGCAATGAAACTCTCGAAACTTTTGATATTGCCCGTCCTTGCGACAATGACCTTTGGCGCGGGCGCTGCGCCGGAAGAAGGCGAAATACAGCTCATAGAAAACAAATTGCGCGAAGCCTGCCCGCGTAAAACCCATACCTTCAACCTTTTCGGCAATACGGAAAATGCGGATGTTGTAAGCGTCCAATGCTATACCACCGACGAAACGGCGGCGACTGATTCCGAATGCGCGGAAACATACGACAGACTTTTGTCGAATATGCGGGCGGCGCTGGAAGAAATCAAGGAATCGGTGAGCATTTCCGCCGAACTGACCGAACCTGAAAGATTGATATACGGCTCGCAAATGGTGTATCCCGAAACCGGTGGTACGCCTTATTGCCTGTCCGGCGTGAACTTCGAAATAACTTTTGGCGACGGCCTGCCCGAAACATATAAAATATAAGTCCATTGTCATGTGGGCGGCGTTCGGCATCTCATTTTGTAAATATCATTCAATCAATAAAGAATCTTCAAAATCGCTTCGTATTTGTCGCGGATGTAATCCTTGCCCGCATCGCTCAGCTTTACGAAGTCGCGCGTGATTTTGCCTTTTACGAATTCGTTTCCGTCTTCGATTGACCTCCCGCTCTGCCCCATCCACATTATGATTTGGAAAACGTTTTCGATGTGCGCGACAGCGTCGGCATCCGCGACACACTCTTCTTCCACCGATTTTTTTTCTTTCAAAACGCGCCCGCGATGGGCGAAAATGCACTTCTTGACCTTGTCGATAAATTCTTGCGAATAACCGGCGTCGCGCAGCAAAGGCTCGGCCAAGTCGCCGCTGGCTATATGGTGGATTGCCTCGTATTTTTCGAAATCGACCAAGCCCGCATAGTCGTGGAACAGCGCCGCGATTTCGACGACATGAACGTCGCCGCCGCGCGCCAATGCGAACCTGACGGCATTGTCGATTACGGGTTTTAGATGGTATTTCCAAGTCTGTCCCGGGAAAGCGTTCTCATGCCTGTCCCAGGTCTTGCCCTGATCTTCGACCAGCTTGTAGAATTCCTGCAATTTGTCCGTCATTCCGTCCAGCCTTGTATCATGTCCGCTATCATGCCGTATTTCTTGGCGATTGTTTCGCCGTCGTTCAGCAGGAAATCTTCGGCCGCGATTTTGACCGCGCGGACATTTTTCCCGTCCCATTCAAGGCCGTCTATCTCGCCTTCGGCAAAAAATGACCAATCCGCAAATGAATCTAAATCTATCGCGACGACCGAATGAACCTCGCCGTCGTTGAATTTGAAGTCTTCAATCTTGCCTGAATGTTCCGCCCAAAATACATTCGAAAAAGCGCGGTCGACGACGACGCTGCCGTCGGCCTTCTTCATGTCCTTGACCCAAACGAATTCGTCCAGGAATTTCGGCCCCTGCGCGGCGATTCCGATTTCTTGTTCGACCTCGCGCGCGAAAGCCTTGGGTATGGTTTCGCCTGCCGCGACATGGCCGCTCGCGCTTACGTAAAGATTGTCGCGGCGCACGCCTGCGCGACTGCCGCGCCGCTGGAAAACCAGCTTTCCGTCCCATACGACCCAGCAGTGGATTGTCTTGTGCCAAAGGCCGAAAGCATGAGCGACATTCCTGTCGGCCTGCCCGACCAATCGTCCGTTGGCGTCGTAAATATCCAGGAATTCAACCATGCGTCATGATAGGACGCGGCGCGCGGCGTGTCAACCGGCTTTTTTCATCTTGAAGTAAATCTTCATCATTCCCAGGAAATCGCAGTCTGTCGCGACAAGGATTTTCGAAATGCTGTGCGTCGACGGCCAGCGTTCTTGCCCTTCTTTCGTGAAGCGCTTGCTGCGGTTGAACGTTGTTGCGTCCAATCCAGCGTGCCGCGCCAAACCGGAAACCGTTTTTCCGTTCGATACCGCAAGCATTTCAATCATGTCCCATACATCTTTGTGAGTCATTTTTCCCTCCCTTTTTTGGGAGTATAAAGGAACGCCCGCGCGAAGTTTATTTGTTTGTATTCCCATCACGTCATTCCGGCGAAGGCCGGAATCTCAGATTGCACAAAAATTCGTCGCCAAAGGCGACTCATTTTCCTAAACACAATCTTCCGAAAATCGCCGACTGAATTTCGTCGAAATCGACCTCGCCTAAAATTTTTCCAAGCGCGTCCGCGGCCAAACGCACATTCTCCGCGGCAAGCTCGGGCACATTTTCCGCAAGCGCCGCGCCCAAATATTCCGCGGCCGCACCCAAAAGCGCCGCGGTTTTTTCGTTGGAAACCATAGCGGGCTCCGCGGATTCCAATCTGTTTTTGATTTCGTTTTTTATGCGCGCGATTAAATCGGAAACACCCGCGCCGGTTTTTACGGAAACGTCGGCACCCGGATACAAATCCGCATGCGTCCTGATTGTCATCCCGGGCAAGCCGCAGGCGCGACCCGGGACCTCATCCTTTGGATTCACCACATTTATCACAAGGTCGGCGCATGAAATCAAATCGCGCGATTTTTCTATCCCCGCGCTCTCGACTTCATTTTTCGTTTCGCGAAGTCCCGCAGTGTCGACAAGCTCCACCAAATAGCCGCCGATGTCGGTTTCAGCGGTGATAAAATCGCGCGTGGTTCCCGGCGCGTCGGATACGATGGCGCGCGAACGCCCAAGCAAAGCGTTGAACAAACTGGACTTGCCGGCGTTCACTTCGCCCGCAAGCACTATGCGAAATCCGGATTTTATCGCGCGACCCGCGGCATAGGTCCCAAGATGACTTTCGATTTCGCCGACCAGCGCGCGAATCTCGGCGCGCGCGTCTTCCACCAAACCGCCCGGCAGCTCGTCTTCCGGAAATTCCGCAGCGGCGGCAAGATTCGCCGTTGTCTTGACCAAACGCGCGCGCCAGGAATGATACAAACGCGAACCCTCGCCGGTATAGCTTGCGAAAGCCTGGACCCGCTGCCGCTCGGTCTTGGCGTGAATCAAATCGGCAAGTCCGTCGACCTGCTGCAAATCCATCTTTCCGTTTAGAAAAGCGCGCGCGGAAAATTCGCCGCGCTCGGCCAAACGCGCGCCCAGATTTTTCAACATCGCGAAAACTTTTTCGATGACAGCGCTACTGCCGTGCGAATGGATTTCGATGACGTCTTCGCCGGTGAAGGAAGCGGGGGCCTTGAAATAAACCGCCAGCACATCGTCGACATCGGGAATCTTTGCGAAATATAAATGGCGCGGGGTCGGATTTTCGATTTTCGTAATTTCGGAAAATAATTTTTCCAAACCCGCGCCTGAAATCCTGACAACGCCGACACCCGCGGGCGGATTCCCGGAAGACAAAGCGAAAATAGTGTCGTTGTTTTCAAACATTTTTATACTTGGTGGATGGTGAGGGACTCGAACCCCCGACCCTTTCGATGTAAACGAAACGCTCTACCAACTGAGCTAACCATCCGGTTCACGCATTATATATGCATTTTATAAAATATCAAGTTTGTATTGACAAAAACACATTACTTTGTATAATCCCTTAAAGAGGTTTGGGCATGAGTTTTACCATGAACGGAATTCCGAATTATCCTGCGAACGAAATGTCGCCCTGGGAGTCGCGCCTTTATATGGCCGTGGCGGCGCTAATCGTCGGAACTGGCATAGGTGTCATAGGCCTGCATTTTTGGAACAGACTTCCGGCGTATTGCGCGATGGCGGCCTCGGACGACAAATTCTGCGAAGTCGTCTGCGACCTCCACGGCCGGTCGAAATAACATGTGGTCGGTCCCGGAATATCTTTCCTATTTCATAAAGGCCCTTCCGCCGGAATATAAGAAATTTTATGATGGCGAAATCCATATCGTCCAAAATATCGAATGGCAGGACGCGGTGTTCAATATCAACAACGCGGCGGATATTACCGAAAACGCCGTCGCGCTAATCGAAAAATATAGCCTGCTTTCGCATAATCCGCGCCGCCGCCGGCAGCTGGACTTTCACGAAATAATCAAACTTGCGAAATATAGGAAGAAAGGCCGCTATTCCTGGAAAACCGAACGCACAATAAACTGGGACAAGGTAATGGAACGCGGCCTGCTGAACGATTTGCCGCGCGCCGATTTCGCGGCGCCGGTCATGGTTCCGGAATATAAAACCGAAGACCTTACATATTTGGAGCGAAAGGAAAGGGACATTTTCTATAAGATGTTCTATGACCTAACGGAAGAGGAATATATCGCCGAACGCATGAAATGGGCGGACATAAGCCGCGAAGAATATTTCGAACAGGAAGCCGAAAGCGGCAAGAACCGCTGGCGGGACAGCCTGCCGAAATTCCCCGCGAATATTCCATTGGAAGAAATCGCGGCTTTTTCGAACATGCCGGATTACGCATGGAAACGGCTTATGGAAAGACAGCTGCTCACGAACCCTCTGATATTTCCGAAGGGCGAATACGATAACTGGTCGGTCGCATGGTATAAGCACTTCGTGATGAACCGCCGCCGCCATAAATGGTGCGGGATGCGAGGCGAAAGATATACGGGCCCCAGCCTGACTTACGATTATTGGAATTTTATACGCTGGCTTGCGGGCATGAACGACAAGCGCTGGGCGAAAGTGGAAAAATATAGAATGCTGGAATTAAGGTCGGACGAAATGGCGCAATTATTCGGCTTTTCGGATAATACGAATGAAAGGATTTTGGGGAAAAGCCGGTTTGTTCCGCAGGACGCGAACGTTTGGGAACGCACCCGCGTCATACCGCCGGAATTCAAAATAAAGAAATCCGGCAGACACAAGGAGCTGGATGCATACTCCTTCCAAGACGGGGAAGAAAGGGAAATGTTCAGAATGGAATTGTTCATGCCTGAAATGGCGCAGGCTGTTAAAACGCTTTGGAAATACGATATACCGCTGGAAGACGTCGCGCACGACGGCCGCAAATTGAAATCGATTTATTATGAACTTACGAAGAAACACCACCCCGACCATGCGAAGCCGGAAAATAAAGCTACGGCGCACGAAGCCTTGGTTGAAATCAATAAAGCGTTCGAAGTTCTGCGCCGGTATCACTCTCGCACGAAATAAAGGCCGAGCGACCATCCAGGTTATAGCTTTATCTGTCGTTCTGAC
>JAIRRC010000020.1 GCA_031256175.1 Rickettsiales bacterium | reverse complement strand
CCGGCACCGGCGGAACCACGCCGGGCAGCGGCAATACCCAGACGCCCGGCGGCAGCATACCCGGCACCGGCACGGGCACCACGAACAGCGGCACTTCGACATTGCAGGACATAGCGCGGCTTGAACGCATGGTGGACGATTTACAGCGCGAGCTGGACCTTCTTGTAATAACCGGCGCCATCGGCGCGACTGGACCAAAGGGCGACAAGGGCGACCCGGGTCTTGACGGCATGGACGGCAAATCCGCTTATGAAATCGCGCGCGAATCCGGATACACAGGCACCGAGGCCGAATGGATTACAAACATCAACAATATCAGCAGCACAAGCATAACCGAAATCGTCGAAAGGATAATCCAGCAGGGCGGCCTTACCGAGATTGTAGAGCAAATAGTGATACAGCAAGGCGGCGCTGGCGCGACCGGTCCCGCCGGCGCGCAGGGCGCGGATGGAAAGTCGGCTTATGAAATAGCGGTTGCGGCCGGATTCGCCGGGAACCAGACCGACTGGCTTGCTTCGTTGAAGGGGCCGGCCGGCGCCGCCGGACAGCCCGGCGAAATGGGGCCGCAGGGACCCAAAGGCGACGCGGGAAAAGATTTCGACGCTTCGGATTATGTCCGTTCGGCGCAGCTGGGCGACATATTGTATCAGCTTACCGGCGGAACATGGACGCCGGGCGAAGGCTGGAAACCCGGCGACAGCTGGAACCTTGAAGACGGATGGCGGCCGGACGAAGCGCCGCCGCGCAACCAGGAAAACGGCATAAAAATGGCCGACATCGATTTCAATTTCACGACGCCGGGAAATGCGGGCGGCGTGGATTACACAACCGGCAGCGCGACGGGCGGCTGGTATTTGGCGGCGCTTCCGCGCAGCCAGCGCTTGCAGGTCAGAATCAAAGACGGCGCGGGCATGAAGGACGTCGTTATAAACCTGGATGAAAAAAACCTTGTCAATGGAACCGATTATTACGTGCATATTCTGGACGACGGCGATTTGGTGGTCGACCAGTTCCCGACCATGTATCAGGCGACGCTTATCGGCGGGTTCCATACATTGTGCTGCAATACGACCGGGCTTGACGGCAGCCACCCTTATAACAACTATTCTGCAGGCCAGATTATGCCAAGTTCCGTCTGGACTTTAAGTCATCGTCCGGCGGACTGGCAAAATGGCGCATACGCTTACCTGAAAAACTATATCGGGAACGATTCCGGAAGCGAAGCCAGCACCAAGGCTTGGATTTCTATTTATCCGATGACCTGGTGGGCAAGCAATGTGTATAAATCGCTGTCGCCGTCAAGCGTGGGCGGAAACGGAACGCTGGCGACAGGCCATTCGCAAAATACGCAGGATACGAATTTCAAATCGACGCAAAGGCGCATGCGCGACAATAATTTCTTCATCGACTGCGGACAGGAAATCAACGGCACGACAAGTTCGAATAATAATATGAAAGAATCGTGGAACAGGTGCGACGATATGGCGTCGGAATACTGCGCCGCAAGCTTTGGCAACCCGGACGCTGGTGCTGCAGGAGGGACCAGCTGGGTTGCCAACGGCGGCTATGTGCGGAACGGCGCAAGCATGATTTCGCACATGGGCGTTTGGGGAAGCGTCGGCCTTTATTGGAATTATCTTGACCGGTCCAGCACGCAAGCCGGTTGCAATGGAAGTTATTCCCTGCGAGCGGGCGGCTACTATTATCTCCCGTCGTCCTCGTACTCGGCGCGCGGTGTTCGGTACGCGAGGTACTCGCTTTCGTATTCGGACTACAGCCTCGGCGTCCGTGTCGCGAGCCCTGACATAGGGCAGTAAGGAATGCACGGCGCGCCTGACACCTTGCGTGTCAGGCCGGAAACCGATGGGGGTGTGGGGGCAAGCCCCCACGAAAATCATATAGAAATTCCGCGCAAGCGGGATAGGTGGCAATGTCGATGAACGGCGCTTTGCGCCGAATAGAACGTGGCGTGCAGTGAACTTCGGTTTCCCTGCAAGCGGGCGGCAACTATAATAACCCGTCGTCCACGAACTCGGCGCGCGGTGTTCGGAACGCGAGGAACTCGCTTTCGAATTCGAACAACAACAACGGCGTCCGTGTCGCGATACTTGGTAAAGCAGTAATAATGATGAGGTCCCCGGTCGCGCGGCTTTGCCGCTTGCCGGGGATGACAGAAAGGATTGACCGAACCTCGACGGCCGGCGGCGGATGCCGCCACTGCTTTGATAATAATGTCAAGGCTGGACATTGCGACCTTTTCGACGGAATTTCTTCCGTTGGAAAAATACATAACCGAGGGGAAAGGCCCAGGCGGAGAAATCCGCCCGGCCTTTCGAAACATCACTCGTCACCCTGACGAAGGTCAGGGTCTCAAATCGTTCATTTCCTTTGTAATTCCAGGGCATACGTCTTCGGATAAATCTTTCCATTCGGGATTATTCTCTATTATCAATCGCAGCTTCCAGCCCCTATGCCAGTCTTTAAGTTTTTTCTCGCGCCAAATAGCCGATTCCATATCCGGACAAACTTCGAAATAAACCAGCATATGCTCGTTGTATTTATCCGTATGGCTGCCCTTGAAATACCCCGTCTTGTGTTGGTATATGCGGGCTTTAAGGTCGCTTGTTACGCCGATGTAGAGTCGTCCCATACGGCAATTAGTTAATACATATACGTATCCATTTTTCATGATGTTATTATTATTGAAAATGTCGGTTAAGACAAATGATATTTACAATTTGAGATGCCGACCTTCGTCGGCATGACGAAAGAGAGAAGGTTCTGCGCGGACCATCGCCCCCCTCTGCATGACATATGATTCTTATTTTATATCAATTACAAACGCGTGTTCGTCGCAGCAATCCGCCTTGGGACACGCAAGGCATTTGCCGAACACCCGGTGCGGCAACGCGCTGTGCGGAACCTCGGTAAAGCCGCATTTCGAAAAGAAATCGCACTGCAATGTAAGCGTGAAGACCCGCGCGATGCCTATATGTTTCGCTTCGTCAAGGCAGGCCTGGACCAATTGCTTGCCAACGCCTTGTCCATGCACGTCGGAATCCACGGCCAACGACACCAGTTCCGCCAAATCGCGCCACACTATCGATATTTTCGCGCAGCCCACGACTTTGCCTTCTTCTTCGATGACGAAGAAATTCATGATGTTCCTATAAATGTCATAGGGCTTTTTGCTTAGCATAAGGCCTTGCGCCGCGTGCGGGTTTATCAGGCCCAATATCGCGTCCGCGTCCGACATAATCGCTTTTCTTATCATTTCGCCCCTTTCCCGTTGAACAGGTTGTGCAATGCCGCCATTCTTATATACAATCCGTTGTTCACCTGGTCGAAGAAAACCGCGCGCGGGTCGCTGTCAACGCATGTCGCTATTTCCTCGTTCCGCGGCAGCGGATGCATAAGTATGGTGTCTTTCGAGAATGTATCAAGGACTTTTTTATTTATCGTGAACATCGACCGCGCAAGGTCTTCGCCGTTCAACCTTTCCTTCTGGATGCGCGAATGGTAAATCAGGTCGACGTCGCGCGGCAAATCGTCCAGGCTGTAATGCTCGTGATATTTGGCGCCTTTGCTGGTGATGAAATCCTTGTATTTGTCGGGCAGGGCAAGTTCCGGCGACGACACGCCGTGTATTTCCGTATTCCCAAGGCTTAGAAGCATCGTTATAAGCGAATGGTTCGTCCGGCCGTATGCCAAGTCGCCCAAAAATGCGGGCCGAAGATTATTAAGGCGCCTTTTATATTTATAAATCGTGTAAAGGTCCAGCAGCCCCTGCGTCGGATGTTCGGCCTTGCCGCTGCCCGCGTTGATAATCGGTATCTTGGCCAGCGCGGCCGCGCGTTCGGATGAATCGTCGTCCTTGTGGCGCAGCACCACGGCGTGGCCTTCCAATCCGTTCAATGTCGAAATCGTGTCCTCTATCGTTTCGCCCTTTATGCCGGAGGAATTCTCGTTCGCGTTCTCGGTCGAGAATTTGGTCCCGCCGAGTTTCTTTATAGCCCTTTCGAACGAAAGCCTGGTTCTTGTGCTGGGCTCGAAAAACATGGTGAAAATGATTTTGCCTTCCAAGGAACATTTATACAGGTGCGGGCGCTCTTTCATATCGTTCGCTATATCGAAAAGCTCCAACAAAAATTTCTCGTCGAACTGGTCGGACCTTATTATGTGTTTTATTTCGGACATTTTGCGCTCCTTTGGTTATAAAAAAAACTCCCCTTAGCAGGGGAGTTTCCTCTTTGAAATTTTAACTTTCGAAAAGTTCTTTCGCGTTTTCATTAAATAGAAATATAGGCACATTCCGGATTTAAGTCAAGGATATTATTCCCTTAGGATTCGCCGCCGTTCACGACCGGCTGGACGTCCTTGTTCCCGCACAGGACCACCAGCAGGTTGCCGACCATCTGCGCTTTCTTGTCGTCGCTTAGTTTCAGATTCTTGTTTTCTTCCAGTTTTTTAAGCGCCGTTTCCACCATGCCGACCGCGCCTTTCACTATAAGCTCGCGCGCGGCGACCACGGCCGCGGCCTGCTGGCGCTGCAACATCGCGAGCGCGATTTCCGGCGCGTATGCAAGGTGCGTTATCTTAGCGTCGATGATTTCGATGCCCGCTTCCGCGACTTTTTCCTGGATTTCCTTTTTTATGCTTTCGGACACGGCCTCCGAATTGCCGCGCAACGATTTCGCGTTCTTGTCTTCCGAAGTGTCGTATGGATACAGCGACACGATATGCCGCAGGGCGGAATCGCTTTGTATCGAAAGAAATTCCATATAATTATCCACCGCGAAGACCGCGCGCGCCGTGTCGACGACGCGCCATATGACCACTATGCCGACCTCTATCGGGTTGCCAAGGCCGTCGTTGATTTTCTGCTTGTGATTTTGAAGCGTCGATGTTTTCAGCGACAGGCGCTGGTGCGCGACGGGCGCGGGTTTGTTGGACGAGGTTGTCGCCAACGGGTTCACGTAATAGAATCCTTCGCGCCGAAGGGTGCCGGTATAGCGGCCGAAAAACGTGAAGACCGCCGCTTCGTTCGGTTTCACAACCGCGAAGCCAAGAAGCAGAAACGACACCAGCATGATAAGGAACGGAAGCGCGACCGCAAGCGCCGGACCAACCGACGGCAGCATGACGGCCGCCGCCACGACCGCGCCAACCGCCAGGATTATCCATAATATCGCCGCCGCACCGGATATATGGCGGGCTTCCTTTTCGACTATCTTCATCGCATCTCCTTTTTATTTATAATCCGAAGGATTTCTTTTTATTTTCGTATTGAATCCGCCTTTTTTCAAGGTTCCGCGGAAGTCGAGGTTCTTCGCGGTTCCTTTCTTGCCTTTGTTCGCCTTGGTAATTTTATGCAATTCCTCTATTTCCGCTTCCCATACCGTATGGTTTTCCTGATAGTTCCAATCGGGGTATTTATGTTCCGCCGCGAAATAATCAGCCAGGCAAGCCAGTTCTATATGTTTGTAGGAAATCGATACGTCCTGTCTTTTCACGCCCGACAATCCCTTCACATCGCCTTTGAAGGAATCTTGGTAAATCATGAAGAATTCGACTTTGTTCCCGCGGACAAGCTCGTGGAACAAGTGCCACCAAACGCCGATGGAGCGGGGGCTCGGCTGGCCGTTCAATCCGCCGTCTTTATAGATGCTGAGCGTCCCCTGCATGCCGCCCGCGGCTTCCGAACCGCCGATTTTGACTATTGTGCCGTTCACGACAATCAAATAGACCCGTCCGATGTTTTTCTTCAAAAAATTCTTCGGCAAAACTTTTCCATTCTCGTCGACCAAGTTCGGATATTCCTTGTATATAAAGCTTAGAATGTCGCTGTGGTCGATTTTTACGTCGGCTATTTTGAAAGCGTTTTTTGCCGCGGTTATTTTCATTGTTTCTTCCCTTTGCTTACAATAAGAACTTCGTGGGACGTTTTGATATTGCCGTTGTCGAAACCCCGTTCCTTTCTATTCTTGCCGATGCGGGTTTCACCTTGGCCCATCGTATACTGCCACCGGACGTCGATTATTTCGAAATCGCGGTAAGCTTCCCTGACCCAATCGCAATCGTTATAGGAAAGGATAAAGCCGCCTTTATGGTTTTTCAGCAGTTGCGCCAGTTTTTCGTGGTCGAAGCCATTATGGTGTATCGGAAAATTTCGCATCGGATATATGCCCCTGAACATTTTGCTATCGCCTTCCAGAAAATAAGGCGGGTCCAGATATAGAAAATCGTTATTGTGTTTCGGAATGGAATTTTCGAACTTGTCGCAATAAACTTCCAGATTGTCCAATTTGAAGTTCCGAACCTTTTCTATTGTGGTTTTATATTTCCTATCGTTTTCATAAATCGAAGACATCCAGCCCAAAAATCCCGGGCCGTAAGACAGCTGCATGTTGAAGTAATAATAGACGGCGGCGGCCAGGGCGTCCAGCCCGTAATCGTATCCGTCTTTCTTATTCCAATGCGCTTTCAATATGTCTTTTATTCTTTCATATTCTTCCTTGGTCGGTTCCAGATTTTTCAGCTTGTTATACATGCCGATTGGATTTCTTGTCTGAATGTCCCAATAATTCGCAAGCAAATCGAATATGTCGTAAGCGACGACTGGTATCCCGAGTTCTTTCGCGATAGCGATTTCGACCGAGCCGCCGCCTATGAAAGGACTGACGACTTTCTTCACATTATCGGGCAATAATTTTATGATATGTCCGACCGCGAGGCTTTTGCCGCCCGCGTATCTTAAAGGGCTTCCGCAATAGCGCTTATAAGGCTTGTCCGGGTTCGGCGATTTTATTTTGTTAAGGAAGGTTCCTTTCAGGTCGTCGTTTTCAAACAACTGAAAAACAACGCGGTTTTCTGGCTCTTCAAAATCGCGGACAGCATTCATCATTGTTCCGTATCCGCGGGTTTGTCTTTCTTCGCCAGCTGCATTTGTTTAAGCGCGGCGTATTCGCCACCCTCTGCCATAAGTTCCTCGTCCGTGCCTTGCTCGACGATTTGACCCTGTTTGATGACGCATATGATGTCCGAATTCACAATCGTCGACAATCTATGCGCGACCACAAAAGTCGTGCGGCCTTTCATCAGTTTCGCAAGCGCTTCCTGGACCATCCGCTCCGACCGCGTATCAAGCGCGCTTGTCGCTTCGTCAAGCAGCAGCAGCGGCGCGTTTTTCAGAACCGCGCGCGCTATCGCCACGCGCTGGCGCTGTCCGCCGCTTAACATCACGCCGCGCTCGCCAATCATGGTATCGTATTTGTCGGGCATTTTGTCCACGAATTCCGCCACGTTCGCGACGCGCGCGGCTTCCGCGATTTCTTCCGCCGTCGCTTCGGGTTTGCCGAACTTTATATTGTCCGCAATCGTTCCGTCGAACAAAAACACGTCCTGCGAAACTTCGGCGATATTGCCGCGCAAGGATTCCAGCGTATAGTCCCTTATGTCCGCGCCGTTGATTTTTATCGCGCCTTCGCTCACGTCATAAAACCGCGCGAGCAGATTCACTATCGTGGTTTTGCCGCCGCCGCTCGCGCCGACAAGCGCGCACATCTGGCCGGACTTCACGGACAGGTTTATATCGTCCAGGATTTTCCTATCCGGGTCGTCGTGATAACTGAATCCGGCGTGTTCGAATTCGACGCTCATTCCATTCTTCGCGTCCAATATTTTCGCATCCTTTTTGTCCCTTATGCCCGGTTTGGTGTCCAAGAAGTCGAACAGAACTTCCGCCGCGAGGATTCCCGTCTGGATTCCGCCGCCCACGCCGCTGATTTTCTTCGCGGGCTTATACGCCGCCGTCAGCGCCAGCAAAAACGCGGTGAAATCGCCGACCGACATGCTTCCGTTCACTATGAAAATTCCGCCAACCGCAAGGGACAGGGCAAGCGCCACGCCAATCATAACCTCCATAATCGGGCTGCGGATTCCGCTTAGCTGGGTCGATTTATAGGCAAGGTGTATCGCGTCGTCCTCTATTTTTCCCATGCGCTTATTGGACGCTTCCTCGGCGTTATAACCCTGTATAGTTTTTATGCCCTGCATGCTCTGCATCACCCACGAAGCCGAATTCGCGGCGATGCCGAAAGTTTTCCTGGTGTTCTTGGCTTGCTTGCGCAGTATGATTATCATCGGGTATATGACCAGCGGAATAATAACCAGAAGAATCGCGCTTAACGGCGCCGCGTAATAGACCATGACTCCGAACATTATCAACATGGTCGCCGTGTCGCGGATGAAGCTTATAAGCGTGCCGGTTATAAGGTTCAGGACCGCGCCCGCCTGCAAGCCGAAATAGTTCATGATTTTTCCGGAATTGCTTCTTTTGAACTCGCCCATGTCCTGTTTCAGCATGTGCGCGTATATCCGGCGGCGAAGCTTCGTGCCCGCGTTCAGGCCGACCTTCGCCATGACCAAAGTGTTCGCGTATGCGAAGGCGCTTTTCACGAAGAACGCCGCGATGATTTGAAGGCCGAGTATATATATGAACGTCAAGTCCTTGCTGATGAAGCCATAGTCGATGCCCTGTTTGACCAGGGTTATCGAATAAGCCTCGGCGCCGACGGCGATAAGCATGAATATGACGCCGACGATAAGGCCCCAGACGTGCGGTCGGCCGATTTCGCGCCATACGCGGCCATAAAGCGACAATTTGACCCGGGATTCCGCGTCGTCGTTTTTGAAGAATTTTTTGATTTTCCCGAACATTTTCTGCCTTTTTGTGCGTTTGTGTCAGCATAGCATCCGAAAATCCGCGCCGCAAGAGGATATTTTAGCCATTGACAAACCGCTGCGCCGGTTCATAATCCAGGCATGATAAGAAGACTCGAAAACATTTTCCTTATGCGGCACGGAAATTCCGAGGCGAACCGCGACATTAAAGTTTATCATGCGATTCCGGACCATGCCATCAAGCTCAGTCCGCGCGGAATAGACGACGCGAAGAACGCCGGGGTCGCGTTTAAGCATTTATTGTCGACCGGCAGCATAAAAATAGAAGCCGGCGACATCCGGTCATGGAACAGCCCTTACGAGCGCACGCGCGAAACCCTCGGCGGATTTATGGATGGCTTGGACATGCCCGGATTTTTCCGCGACGCGCGCGAAGACATATTGCTGACCGAGCAAAGGTTCGGACTTTTCGACGGCCTGACCGACGAGGAATGCCTTGAAAAATATCCCGAGGAAGCGCGCAAGTTCAATTTGTGCAAAGAACATTCCGGATGGTTCTACGCACAGCCGCCGAACGGCGAAAGCCGCTTCGACGTATGCGTCCGCGTGCGCCAATATTTCGGCACCATAATACGCGACGCGGAAAAGTCCGTCAACAGCATGCCGAA
>JAIRRC010000037.1 GCA_031256175.1 Rickettsiales bacterium | reverse complement strand
TATCCAATCGGATGGGACGACAACGGCCTTCCGACCGAGCGCCGCGTTCAAATCAACTACAACATCAAGGTCGACCCGTCGCTTCCTTATATTCCCAATTTCAAACCGGCTTTGAAATTCGACGAGCCTATGGAGCTTGTGTCGAGGCAGAACTTCATCGAAACCTGCCAGGAGATGGTTGCGAAGGACTCCGCGATTTTCGAAAGCATTTTCCGACGCGTCGGATATTCCATCGACTGGGCGCTCAAATACTCCACCATCGGCAAAAAGGCCATGAAGGTCGCGCAGGAATCCTTTATAAACATGTATAACGACGGGCATTTGAAGCTGGTCGATGCGCCGACTATGTGGGACACCCAATTCCAGACCGCCGTCGCCCAGGCTGAAATCGAAGACAAGGAAATCGCCGGGCATTTCCATGACATCAGATTCAAGTGCGGCTCGGATGAATTCGTGATTTCCACCACGCGGCCAGAGCTTCTGCCCGCAATCATCGCCATCGTCGCGCATCCGGACGACGCGCGCTATAAAAAATTCTTCGGCAAAAACGCGACGGCGCCGCTGTTCAACATTGAAATCCCAATCATGCCTTCCCTTCACGCGAATCCGGAAAAAGGCACAGGCATCATGATGGTTTGCACTTTCGGAGACCAGGAAGACGTCGCGTTCTGGAAGACACACAAACTGCCGCTTAAACAAATCATCGGCCGCGACGGCCGCATATTCGGCGCGCCCGGACTGGACGGATTGTCCGTGAAGCAAGCGCGCAAAAAAATCGTCGAAATGCTGCGCGAATCCGGCGACCTTGTCGGCGAACCCAAACCGATTGTCCATGCGGTGAAGTTTTATGAAAAGGGCGATTTGCCCATCGAATTCATTCCTTCGCGCCAATGGTTCGTGTCGCTTTTGGACAAGAAGGAAAAAATCCTTTCTATGAACGACCAGATAAAATGGACGCCCGAACACATGGGCCTGCGAATGAAAAACTGGACCGAAGGCCTGAACCAGGACTGGTGCATTTCGCGCCAGAGATTTTTCGGCGAGCCGTTCCCGGTTTGGTATAAGCTGGACGCCGCAGGCGAGCCGATTTACGACGAACCTATTATTGCGAAAAACCTCCCGTGCGACCCGGCCGTCGAAGTTCCCGCAGGATTCAGCGAATCACAGCGCGGACAGCCGAACGGATTCATGGCGGAGCCCGACATCATGGATACCTGGGCGACCAGCAGCCGCACGCCGGAAATCGCGATGGCCTGCATCGAAGGGCCGCACAATATGGCAGGGCATCCGTTCGACGCCAGGCCCAATGCGCACGACATCATACGCACTTGGGATTTCTACACCATCGCGCAATCGCTTATGAACGACGGCGGAATGATTCCTTGGAAACAACTTTGGATTTCCGGATTCGTTCTTGACCCGGACCGCAAAAAAATGTCGAAGTCGCGCGGCAATATCGTGACCCCCGCCGACTGGATAGAAAAATACGGAAGCGACGCGGTGCGCCTTTGGGCGGCTTCGTTCAAGTTCGGAACCGACGCAATCGCGGATGAAAAAATCATGGAGCAGAAACGCAAGCTCGTCATGAAGTTCTTCAACGCCGCGAAGTTCGTTATCGGGCTTGTGGTCGAAAAGCAGGAAATCATAAACCAGGATTTCAAGAGCCTGGACAAGAACCTCGTCGATTTGTCCTATATGGCGCGTTTGGGCGCGGCAGTATCCGAGGCCGACAAATATTTCAGGCAAAACGACCATACCGGCGCGCTTATCGCGACCGAGCAGGCGTTCTGGGATTTCTGCGACAACTATCTTGAAATCGTGAAAGGCCGCGCTTATGCCGGCGACCAATCCGCCCTGTGCGCGCTGCATTATGCGATGAAAGTTTTCGACTATATGTTCGCGCCGTTCATGCCTTTCATAACCGAAGAAGTCTGGCAGACGCTGCTGCCGGTCAAGACCATAGCGAGACTTGGGGAAACCGCCGGCGATACGCGGGACATAAAGTCGGTCCATCAGGGCGATTATCCGTCGCTTTGGAAAGACTTCGACACGTCGGGCGACGCCGCGGGCTATGACAAGCTTCGCGAGCTGGTGTCCTTCGTTCGCGGCAAAAAATCCGAAAACAATTTCTCGATGAAAAAGGGAATTTCGAGGCTGACGCTTAAAAGCGACGGGTTCCTGAGCAAGGCCGAAACCGACATCAAAAATGTCTTGAATGTTTCGGAATTGGAGTTCAAGATAGGAATGGATTCGGAGCCGAAAATCATTTGGAGCGAAGAGGTTTGATATGAAAAGACTAATCGCATTATGTTTGGCCTTGTCCTTGGCGGCGTGCGGATTCCCGCGCCAGCCGGGCGAGGGCAACCTTCTCAACATGTCGCTGGACCACCACAAGGAAATCTTCGAGCAGGGCGGCCGCGGGCAAATCATAATGTCCATGACCGACAACCTTTCCGACGACAGCTTCCTTTTGGGAATCGTCTACGACAATGTCATGGTTTTCCAAAACAAGCAGACGGGCGAGCAGTATTTCCTTAAAACCAAACTCGGGTCGAAGAAATATGCGACCGCCATGCTGCCGCTGGGCGAATACGAAGTTTCGAACCTTTACATGCGATACACCTATCAGACGCGCCAGCAGATGGGCAACACGGTCGTCGTGACCACGCACGTCGTAACATACGACCATTTCGAACAAGGCAAAGTAATATCGTTCGACGTCAAGCCGGGCGAGGTGATTTATATCGGGAACTTCGAGATGATAAAGCCCGAGAAAGGCTCTATCGAAAAGGACGGAAGCCTTAAAATGCCGGGCTTCAAGCTGACCGACAAGTCCGGCGACATCGGGCAGAGCCAGGTCGCCGAATGGAAAACGGAATTCGGAAAGCCCTTCGAGGTCAGGCTGGCAAAGGTGCGCGCCATGACCGCGGCCGAGCACGCCGACAAGAAGATGAAACAACTGGCCAGAGAGGTCGACTGATGAAAAAAATAATTTTCGCTTTCGCCGCGCTTTCCCTCGCGGCTTGCACGCAGACCATCGGCAATGAAAAGCTTGGCACAAGCAAGCCAAAAATCGACAAGCAGATGACGGACGCGAAGACCAAGGCCGATGTGCGCGACATTTACGGCGCGCCTTCCCTGACCTTCAAAAAAGACGGCGCCGAAGTCTACGAATACACGCGCGTCGACGGAAGCGGGCGCCACGCCTGGCTGATTCCGGTCTACGGCTTCGTCGTTTCGTTCTGGCAGGACGATTTCAGCTATGATATAACCAGCCTTTATGTTAAGATGGACGCGAAGGACAATATCAAAGACTATAATGTCGTCCGCGCTTCGGG
>JAIRRC010000001.1 GCA_031256175.1 Rickettsiales bacterium | reverse complement strand
CGTCCGCCCCGGCCTTCCAGCACAGCTTGGCGGCTTCGGGATTTATGCCCCCGTCGACTACGATTTCGAATTTTAGCCGCGCCTTCTTTTTTATGGCGCGAAGCTTTTCGACCTTGTTTAATGCCTCCGGCATGAATGACTGGCCGGACGCGCCGGGCTGAACCGACATGACAACCACTATATCAAGGTGCTTTATGGCGGGAAGGACCGCGCTTATGTCTTCATCCGGATTGATGGCGACGCCGCACTTTTTGCCCGCCTGCTTGACGGCCGCAAGGTTTTTTATATAGTCGGCATGGACTATAATCGAATCCGCCCCCGCACGGATGAATTTGTTGACGGCCGCCGCCGGGTCCCTCGCCATAAGGTGCGCCGCGACTTTAAGGTTGGATTTGGCCTTGATGTATTTCACCGCGTCCGCGCTTCCCGCCTTGGCCTGCACATATTCCCCGTCCATATAATCATAGTGTATCGTCGTAATCCCTGCTTCCTCGAACGCGCGGAGCCGCGGCACGGGAAGGTCCCCGAACGCCAGCGAGCTTGGATAAACCGGGCACTTTTTATTTGTCAGCGACAGGACGATTTTCCGAATGAACCGCCGCCAGAAGCTTTGGCGGAACTTTTCGATTTCGCCCCGGTTCTGGGCGAATATCAGCCGCCCTACGCTCTGCATCGCGGCGTCCTTGCCCAAAATGGATACCGGCCGGCCGAAAGCTTCGGCGAATACATTGCCTATCCCCTCGACGGCCGCGCCGCCGCCGAACAGGACTATCCTTTCGGGGATTTCACCGGGCGCATTGTCCGTAATGTTCCTTTTGAGCGCGCGCGCCAGGTCCCGGGAAAATTCCATGACAAGCTCTTTTATGTCCGCCGCCGAAGCCTCGCCTATGAATTCGAACTGGTCGCCCGCCCGGCTTATCGCGCTGGAAAGCCGGGTCTTTATCTTCTCGGCCGCGCTTGGTGCCATGTCGAAGCGGCTTGCTATGGCGAGCGTCAGGTCGCTTTGTCCGGTGGCTATTTCCGCCATATAAACCAGGCCGTTTGCGCCGGATACCGCGACGCGGGTCGCCGAAGCCCCAAGGTTTATAAGAACCGATTTCCCGGCTATGCTTCCCATCGCGAACATGATGTCGATTGCGCCCCGGGGCGAGAGATAGGCGCCGCCGACAAGGGCCCCGAGGCCCGACACGTATTCCCGTCCGGCCATGACCGCGAAGAATTTGGCGCCTATCCGCGCCGCCCATGTTCCGACCGGCGACAATAGGTTTCGCTCTGAATCGGTATCGTATGAAACCGGTATGAAATGTATGGCGCGCATTTCGGGGTTTTTGAGTTCCGGAATTTTGGATATTAGATTCCGGATGTCCGCATTGGTTATTTTTTTCGGTCGGCCGAATTCGGCGCTTGCGATAAGGATTTTGGAATCGTTCCCGCCGAAGAAGCCCGCCAAATAAGCCTCGGTGAACCGGGTCCCGAGCTGCTCTTCCAGGGCGTCAAGAAGCGAATCCAAGGCTTTACCCGGGTCGTTGCCCGCGTCCGTTTCTAGAATCCTTTGTCCGGCGGGATTGCCGTCGATGCTTCGGAAAGCGGCGGCCTTTATCTTTTTCCGCCCTATATAGACGGCCAGAAAATAGCCGTTCGCATAATTCATTATTTCACCAATGTCCGGTTCGCGTCCCGAAGGTCGAATACGCCCTTCTTGTTTATGATGCCGAGCTTGGCTATGCGCGCCATGGCCGCGCCCAGGTCCCCTTCGGGCAGCATGATTTTCGCGCCGTTTATGGTGGTTATATCGAAGCGCCTGCCCTCGACGAAATGGACCATCTTGAAATACCGGCGAAGGTCGGGGAATTTATTGAACGCATTGACCGCCGCAATAACGTCGGCCGGCTTGTCGCCCGAGAATATCAGTTCGCCCTGCGGGACCCTTGAAAGGGGCTTGTCGATTATATCGCCGTCCGCGGTCATGGGATAATGGCTTTTGCCGTCCGTCCAGACCGCGACAAAAGCCTTTTCGCCAATCATTATAAAGAGCTTTCCGCCCGGCTGGCGCTTTACGACCGCGTTCGACACTTCCGGGATTCTCATCAGGTTTGCCGCCATGTCCTTCAAATTATAGTCGTAAATCGGCGAATTGTTGGACACCATTATCGCGCCCATTATCTTGTCCTGGCCTATGTTTTTCGGCGCCGGGGACAATATGACCTGTTTTAGGTTGCTGGCCTCGGTCAGGCCGGAAAACGTCAGGACGGCCCGCGCCCCGGCATATAGCCCGAGCACGAGAACAAGTCCGGCCGTAATCCAGAACAGGAATTTGTTGTTTTTATTCATGGATTTATTATATCACAATTTCTCGTAGATTTCGATATATTCGTCCGCGGTCTTGTTGATGGAAAGGTATTCTTTCGCATATCTGGCGTTTCTGGTCGTTATCTTCTCTATCTCGACCTCGTCCAAATCCAGCGCCGAATCTATCGCCTCGGCCATGGCGCCCGGGTCGTCTTCGGCGACAAGATAATTCACCGCCAGTTCCGAGGCGAATTCCGTATTGACGGCAATCGTCGGCGTGCCGACCGCTATCGACGCCGCGACGTGTTCGTGCCCGAGGACCGATATGGTCGCGAAAGCCGATTTCATAAGGGACGGGATGTCGGTTTCTTCGCCTATGAAGATTATCTTGCCGCTGGCGCCCAATGCCTCGGCCTGGCGCAGCATCTTGTTCGCCGATAGTTTCGACGCCGTGCCCAGCATCGCTATGATGAAATCCTCCCTATCAAGCAGCTGCACCGCCTCGATGATAATCGGCAGCGAGGGAAGCGCCGGGCTGCTGCACACTATCATCTTCTTGTCGTGCGGTATATTGTATTTGCCAAGCATGTCCGTCTGGCGCCTGGCCGGTATGGCCTCGGGATTGAATATATCGAGGTTGAGGCCCGGGAACACCACGCTCTTTATGCCCCAAAGCCCCGCTATATATTTCGATGTCGCAACCGATTTCGCGCCCTTCATGGCCGATTTTTGGCGCATTTTCGCTATGAAATTGCTTGCCGGCTCTTCCGAGATGGTTATGACCCTGGCGCAGTCGGCGCGCCGCGCCGCGCGGCCGGCCTTGAATCCGAAGCAGTGTATGACCGAATTCGTCGTGGCCGGGAACCAGTCGCCGAGTTTGACGGACTGCGCCGGAACCTTCTTCATGCTGAGCGCGCGGACAAGCGGCGCGACATTGCGCGCAAGCGGGTTTTCAGACAATAGGAACACTTTTTTATTCATTATGAGGCCCTTAGTAAATATCCTTTTGTGAACATGCAGCGCCTGTATGTCCCGACCGAATTCGACGACATATTGCTGGGCGCGCTAAGAAGCACCCTGTCGCCGATGCCCTGGAATTCGTTCGACTGGAACGTGACCCAAAGCCCGTCCCATTCGGGAAGGGTCTGGATTTGGCCCGGCATCAGCAGCTGCGATATTCTGCTGCGCGGCTGGTTTATGTCGCGCCTTATGCCCAGGCAGTCCTTATGGTCCTTGACGAACTGGGATTGGGTGACGCTTTCGTTCTCCCAATGCAGGACCGTCGCGTCGGCTATGTCGCCCCGCCCAGAGGACGAGCACGCTGCGACAACCAGCACCGACAAAAGGAAAGCGGCTTTGTTCATGCTTGGATTATAACTAAAATTATATTGATTGGCAAGCCGGGATTTTGCATAATGGCCTAAAAGGACGAGGAGCTGATGGAACCCGCTGCCAAATTTGACAGGCTGGCCGATTTATACGACGCCGCGAAACCCATGCTTGCCGCCGTTTGCGCGGTAAAGGGCGGGCTGGACTGCGACAATTACGCCGGGCGCATCTTTGTGAACGACGTATTGGAGCTTGCGGTCGCCGTAGGCGAAAAGCTGGGCGGAGAGGGCGCGCGTCTTGAAAAGCTTAAAAAGGAATTCGCCAAGGTGGCCGATGACACCACCCCTTCGTCCAAGCCGATACACGAGATGAGCATGGAAGAATTTCTAAGGCTGGTCCCGATGGGTGAGAAATAATGAAGAAATTGCCGCTGCTTTTAATCGCCCTAAGTCTGGCCGCCTGCGCCGCTAGGCCGATGGATATAGTCGAGGTCCAGACTATAACGAACTATGTCATAGACGAGCATAGCGTCCCGATTTTCCCCAGGAAAGCCGCCCTTACGACCGATATCGCGCGCCGATTCTCCATCGACCTGCCCAAGCGCTGCCATGTCGACTGGGACAACCAGAGCGTGATTTCGGTTCTTCCCGCCGAAGAAATCAACATATTCCGCACAGACCGCGGCGACCCTTTGCCGGAGCTTTATGTGAACGACTATAAATTCAGCAAAAAGAAGACCGCCGCGGCCGTCGCCGGCCTGGTCGAAGGCACGGGCATAACCATAGTCGTCGCCGACGACATCGAAGGCGCGATTACTGGCGAAATAAAAGCGGGCAGTCTGGCCGACGCAATCGACCTTATAACCCGCATGGGCCGCGTGTATTACAGCTATGACGCCTTCGCGAAGGAAATCCGCCTGTCCGCCCGCACCCAGTGGCTTATGAAGATGCCGCGCGACCAATACATGATTATGGCCATCATGGACGCCATGCGCGGGATAGAAACCAGGAACCTTATCGTGAACTGGGAAGACAAGACCATGATGTTCGAGGGCGATTTTAGGGCGGAAAAAGCCGTCCGCCGCCTTATGGCCGAAGTCGGCTCCAAGAAAAACCTTGTCGCATGGGACATGGACGTCTACCGCATATATCCCAAAAACAACGACGCCCTGCGCTGGATGGACGTCATTCCCGCCTTCGGCGAGAAGAACATCAAGATGTCGGTGCCGGGCGTCGTCGGACGCATGCTTGTAGTTTCGCCGGAAATCAATACGAAAACCATTCAAGAATTCCTGCGCAGGCAGTCGAACCTTGTCCTTATATCCCAGGGAACCTTCGTTATTCCGAACGGCTGGAACTCGCGCTTCGACATAGGCCAGTGTTCCAAGGAAGACCGGCTTGAAACCGAGCTCATCGTCGGCGCCACCGGCAAATACGGCGACTTCGCGGACCAGGGAAAGAATAAAATCGACGCGAACATAGTCCTTTACACCAAGAGGGGCGAGCTTTCGTCCTTCCGCGTGCCGACCAATATCGGCGACAATTATATCATAATCGGAATCCCGACCCATTCCTTCGTGCACGAGCCCGAAACACTTATATCCCCGTTTGCCGAGCTTGTGGTCTTCATAAGCCCGCGCATAATATCCGTCTTGCAGCCGGACGAGTCCAATCTGGAACGGGTGCCGGGCGACCTTCTGCGCGAACGTTTGGCGGAATAAGATGGCCTTGGAAAGATTCATAGCTTTAAGGTTCCTGCGCGCGAAGAAACGGGACGGCTTCATATCCCTTATATCCATGATTTCCTTCCTTGGCATAATGCTTGGCGTCGCGACCCTTATAGTCGTCATGTCCGTCATGGGCGGATTCCATAAGACCCTGCTGGGCCGCATTTTGGGCATGAACGGACACATGGTCGTCTATCATTCGAACGGCGCCATAAAGGACTTCGATTTCCTTATTGAAAAAATGAGGGAAAACCCAGTGGTGAAAGCCAGGGCCACGGGAATAATCCCCATCGCCGAAGGCCAGGTCATGGTGTCGGCCAACGGCGTGTCCCGTGGCGCCATGCTGCGCGGCATACGCATGGTGGACCTCGATAAATATACCGAGGTTGGAAAGAACGCATACGGCACCGACATCATGAAGATAAAGCCCGGCCAGCTTGTCATGGGAATGGTTCTGGCGAAAAACTTGAAGATGTATCACGACAGCCCCGCGACGCTTATGTCCATGTCGGGCGGGCAGAAGACCGCTTTCGGAATCATGCCGCGCGTCCAGTCCTATCCGGTGTCAAGCACCTTCAAAATCGGAATGTATGAATACGACAGCGGCTTCATCTTCATGCCGATGGAAACGGCGCAGACCTTCCTTAATATCCCCGCTTCCGCGACCCATATCGATATATTCCTTAAAAATCCCGAGGATACATCCGCCGTGCGCGAGGCCTTGGGCGCATTGCTTCCGCCGGGCTTCGTCGTCCGCGACTGGCGCGAGCTTAACCAGGGCTTCGTCGGCGCATTGGAAGTCGAGAAGAACGTCATGTTCCTTATACTCATGCTTATCATAATCGTCGCCGCGTTCAATATAGTGTCAAGCCTGGTCATGATGGTAAAAGACAAGGGCCGCGACATCGCCATCATGAGGACGATAGGAATGCAGCGGAAATCCGTCATGAGAATCTTTGTCATCAACGGCACCATGACCGGCCTGCTGGGCGCCGCGGTCGGCACCGGCATAGGCATCCTTTTCGCCGTCTATATAGAGCCCGTTCGCCAGTTTATCCAGCATTGGACCGGACGCGACCTGTTCCCGGCCGAGCTTTATTTCCTGTCGGAACTGCCGACCGAGATAGACCCACTTACCATCGCCGCGATATTCTTCTTCGCCGTAGCGCTGAGTTTCCTGGCGACCCTTTATCCCGCGCGCCGCGCCGCGCGCCTTGAACCGGCCGAGGTTTTGAAATATGACTGACATATTGAAGTCCCTTGCATCCGCCGACAAGACCCGCTTCGTTTTGGAAGCCCGCGGCATCACGAAAGTCTTCAAGGAATCGGCGAAACCCCTTGCGATTCTGCGCGGCGGAGAGCTTAAAATCAAACGCGGCGAAATCGTCGCATTGGTGGGCCCCTCCGGCTGCGGCAAATCGACTTTCCTTCAATGCGCGGGGCTTCTTGACAAGCCGACCACCGGCACGATTTCCGTCGGCGGCATATTGGCGAACGGACTGATTGATTCCGAGCTTACCAAGCTCCGCCTGCTTAAAATCGGATTCATCTATCAGAAATATAATCTCTTGGGCGATTTTTCGGCGCTTGAAAACGTTATGATGCCGATGCTTATAGCGGGCGCGAAAAAATCCGAAGCCGCCGCCCGCGCCAAGCGCCTGCTTAAAGCGGTCGGCCTGATGAACCGCGAAAGCCACCGCCCGGCGCAATTGTCCGGCGGCGAGCAGCAGCGCGTCGCCATGGCCCGCGCGCTTGCGAACAATCCCGACATAATAATGGCGGACGAGCCGACCGGCAACCTGGACCCGCAGAACGCGGGCGCGGTTATGGACCTTATACTGGACCTTGCGAAAAAGACCGGCATGGCCATGCTGATTGTAAGCCATGACAAGGATATAGCGGCCAGGTGCGACCGCGAAATCACTATTAAAGACGGGATTGTCGGCTGATTATTTCGATTTGGCCTTGCCAATCAATGATTCGGCTATGTATTCCCAGAATTTGATGATGGCGGCGATTAGGAACAGAAACGCCAGAAGCTGCGATATTCCAGTCCAGACGAATGTCGAAGATGTCGCGAAATCGAGCATTTTTTCAAACCTTTTTACAAGTCGATAATACCAGAATACCGCCTTTTGTCAATGCGAAAAATAATCCGAAAAACCCGGTTAAAGAACTTGAATTCGCGCCGTATATTTACTATGATTCCGCATTGAAATAACAAAGGAAAAAATATGTCGGAATTCGAAGGCAAAACGCCGCAAAACATGCCGGTTTCGGGTATAGAAAAAGAGATGCAGTCGTCCTTCCTGGACTATGCCATGTCGGTTATAGTGGAACGCGCTTTGCCCGACGTCCGCGACGGATGCAAGCCCGTCCACCGCAGGATTTTATTCGTCATGAGCGACGTCGCGAAGAACTATGTCAAATGCGCGCGCATAGTCGGCGACGTCATGGGTAAATACCATCCGCATGGCGACAGCTCTATCTACGAGGCCTTGGTCCGCATGGCGCAAGATTTCTCGATGGGCGAAATGCTTATCCAGGGCCAGGGAAATTTCGGCAGCATGGACGGCGACGGCGCCGCCGCGATGCGTTATACTGAGGCGCGCCTTGCGAAAATTTCAACCTATCTTATGGACGATTTGGACAAGGACACAATCAATGTCCGCCCTAACTTCGACGAAAGCCTTTTGGAGCCCGAAGTCCTTCCGGCGAAATTCCCGAACTTCCTTGTGAACGGAAGCAATGGAATCGCGGTCGGCATGGCGACGAACGTTCCGCCCTATAATCTTACCGAAGTATGCGACGGCATGCTTGCGGTTCTTGACAATCCGGAAATGTCCGACGACGAATTGTTCGCGCTTGTCCCGGGTCCCGACTTCCCGACCGGCGGCATAATCATGGGCCGCGGCGGCAGCTATAAGGCGCATACGACGGGCAAGGGGTCGGTCATGCTCCGCGCCCGCACCGAAATCGAGGATTACAAGGACCATTCCGCCATCGTTATAACCGAGATGCCATATCAGGTGAACAAGTCGCAACTGGTTATCAAAATCGCCGACCTGGTCAAAGACAAATTAATCGAAGGCATATCGGATTTGCGCGACGAATCTTCCCGCGACGGCGTGCGCGTGGTTATAGAACTTAAACGCGACGCTGTTCCCGAAGTCGTCCTTAACCAGCTTTTCGACATGACCCAGATGCAGGTAAGCTTCCCGGTCAATATGATGGCGATAAACCACGGCCGCCCGGCCCAGTTCAGCGTTCGCCGCGTCATCGACGCTTTCATAGACTTCCGCCGCGACGTCATACGCCGCAGGACTATATTCGAGCTTAACAAGTCCCGCGCGCGCGCCCACACCCTTCTGGGCCTTTCCGTCGCGGTCGGCAACCTGGACGAAATCATAGCCCTTATCAAGGGTTCGGAAACCCCCGAGGCCGCGAAAGCGGGCCTTATGGCAAAGGGCTGGAAGGCAAGCGACATCGCCGACTATATCCAGCTTATAGCCGACCCGAACACCGACTATCGCGACGGACTTTTTTATATGTCCGAGGAACAAGCCAAAGCCATTTTGGAGCTGCGCCTTCACAAACTGACCGGTTTGGAGCGCGAAAAGATTCACGGCGACCTGACGAATATCGGCGAGGATATAAGGCGCCTTCTGGACATACTTGGCGACAAGGAGAAGATTAAGGAAATCATCCGCACCGAGACCGCGCATATCAAGACCCAGCACAACCGCGTTCGCCGCACCGAGATTTCCGACCAGGAATGCGACATCGACATCGAAGACCTTATCGCGAAGGAAGACATGGTCATAACCCTTAGCAGCACCGGATACATCAAGCGCGTGCCGTCTGATACCTACCGCGCCCAGAAACGCGGCGGCAAGGGCCGGAACGCCATGACCACCAAGGACGAGGATTATGTTTCGAACATGTTCTTCGCGAACACCCATACCCCGCTTATGTTCTTTTCGAACAAGGGCCTGGTCTATCGCCTTAAAACATACAAGCTGCCAAGCGGCGCCGCGGCCGGAAAGGGGAAGCCCCTTGTGAATCTTCTGCCGCTGGAAGCCGGCGAAACCATCACGACCATTCTGCCGGTGCCCGAAGACATGGCGGACAAGAGCTTGATGTTCATAACAAGCGGCGGGAACGTTCGCCGCAACAAGGCCGAAGCATTCGAGAATATCCGCGCTTCCGGCAAAATCGCCATGAAGCTTGAAAACGGCGAATCCTTGGTCGACGTCCTTATCTGCGACGAAAAGACGGACGATATATTCATATCGACCAAGCTCGGCCGCTGCATAAGGTTCAATGTCGATGAAATCCGCATATTCCAAAGCCGCAATTCCGATGGCGTCCGCGGCGTGAAACTGGCTAAGGACGACGATGTAATAAGCGCCGCCGTTATCGCCCGCCAGGACTATTCGGTGGACGAGCGCGCGGCCTATATCAAGCAGTCCCGCGCGGAGCGCCGCGACGACGAAGCCCTGGAAGATTCCGACGAATCCGCGGCCGAAATAGCTCTTTCCGCCGAAAAATACGCCGAAATGAAAGCGGCCGAGCAGTTCATACTTACGATTTCCCAGAACGGATTCGGAAAGCGCAGCAGCGCTTACGAATACAGGACCACCCACAGGGGCGTCGGCGGATACGCGGCCATCAAGCTTGGCGGCAAGAACACCGCCGTCGCGGCCAGCTTCCCCGTCGGCCGCGACAAGGACATAATGATGGTCGCCAGCGGAGGCAAGATTATCCGCATAGCCGCCGAAGGAATCCGCATAGCGGGCCGCGCCAGCCAGGGCGTCACGATGTTCAAGATGGATGCGGGCGAACGCATAGTATCCGCGATAGCGACCGAAAAATCCGAAGAGGAAACAAATGAAACAGAAGAAAACCCGGTCGAAGAAAACCAACCGCAATAAAGCGGTTTCGGCGGCGGGACAGGTTAGATTTGTCGGGTTCAGCGAAGCCGTCGTGAATTTCTTTTCGAAATACGTCCAGTTTTCCGGCACCGCGACGCGCGCCGAATACTGGTGGGCCAAGCTTTTCATAATCATAACTTCATATGTTCTGATTTTCCTTCCGCCTTTATACATCGCCTGGCAGCTGGCGATTGTCATCCCCGGCGTTTCCCTGGTCTGGCGCCGCATGCACGACATAGGCAAGCCCGGCTGGTGGTATTATGCCGTCGAATTGGCCGCCGCGCTTGTGGCATTGGTCTTCGTCGGAACCGGATACGCGCACCTGGACCCCGCGCCCGCGAACGGCATGGCGGTTATGGCCATCGCGGCCGGTTCGCTTATGGCATTGGGATTTGTCGTCTATCTTTTCGTCCTTCTTCTGACCCCGAGCAAGACCGAAGACAACGAATACAGAAAATAATCGTTTGATTTTTCATAAAGTCTGTGTTTTAATCCTTCGGTTAATTAAAGGATAGTGTCATGGCAACCAAAAGAACTTATCAGCCCAGCAAGACCCGCCGCGTCAAAACCCACGGATTCCGCAGCAAGATGGAAACCCGCGGGGGCAGGGACGTTTTGAACAGCCGCCGCGCCAAGGGCAGGAAACGCCTGGCGGTTTCGGCGAAGAAATAAATTAAAAAAATTAAACGGGCCCCGCGCCCAAGCGAGCGACCGGGTTTCCACGACCCGGCAAGCAAAGCGAAGCAGGGGTCGTGGAAAAACGGGAAGCTATGCGGAGGGCGTGGGAATGAAGTTTCGTCAGACTTTCGACAGCCGGGCGGATTTCGAGCGGCTTAAAAACGGCGCCGCGCGGTTTCCCGCGCGGTTTTTTATCGCCAACGCTGCGCCCGCGCGCACCAATCCCGCCAAATACGGGATGGTCGCCACAATCAAGTCTTTCGACACGGCCGTCAAAAGGAACCGCGCGCGCCGCCTTATGCGGGAATGGCTTCGCCTTTCGGGCAAGCTTGACCCCGCTTTGGACTATTCCTTCGTCCTGCGCCCGCATATCCTTGACGCCAAGGCCGGCGAAGGGCAAAAGGAACTTTCCCGCGCCCTGGGGAAATTAAGGGAAATGATATGAGGGCGATTCTTCCCCTTCTTCTGTTGCTGTCCGCTTGTTCTTCCGTCATGGTCAAATCCGGGACGCTGGATAAAAGCGAAGACCTTCTCGTCCAGCCGGGCGGATACCAGATGAGGCACGCAATCAAGCATTCCTTCGAAGAAAAAGGCTACAATATAAAAGTCGGAAAGCTTATAAAGAAAGCCGAAGGTTCCAGCATGGAAATCGAAACAATCGAATTCAAAGCCAGATACGTGGTCAGCGTTTCGGAAAAGGACCCGTCCTTTTCCCCTATACTCTGCTTCATGAACGGGTTTTACTGGTGGAACTTTTATGTTTCGATACGCGACCAGAAGACCGAAAGGGAAATTCTGTCCTGGACGGCGCGCGGTTGTTCCGGCACTATGATGGGCAAGCTTGACCGCTATCTTGAAGAATTGGAGAGGAAAGATTAAATATTTGAATCAATTCATGATTATCACGGCTTTCGTCCTTGCGGGCGAGGGCATGCGCGCCGTCCTTCCCCTGCCCATTCCTGGAAGCATATGGGGGATGTTCCTTTTGTTCCTTGCGCTGGCGGCGCGGCTGGTCAAACTGCGCCATATAGAGGACGCCGCGGATTTCATCCTGAAAGTCATACTTGTCCTGTTCGTGGTGCCGGCCGTGGGCGTCATGGATTCCTTTGGCGAATTGGCCGGCATATGGTATTTCGTGGCCGCCATCATAGTCATAACCTATCTTTCCGCATTCGCGTCGACCGGATATATCGCGGACTTTTTGCTTAAATTCAAGGGGAAGAAATGATTGGCGATTCGGTTTATTTCGGCTTTTTCCTGACGCTGCTTGTATTCTCCGCGGCCGTTATGCTGAACAGGAAATACAATGTTTCCATAACGACGCCGCTTTTGACCTCCACCATCGCGATTATACTGCTTTTGAAATTGACCGGCGTTCCTTATTCCGCATACAATCACGGCGCAAAATACCTCTATTATTTCATGGCGCCGGCCATAGTCTGCTTCGCCGTCCCGATGTATCGCCAGATTAAGCTTATAAGCGAATACAAATGGGTCGTTATGACTTCGATACTTTTCGGAAGCATGGTGTCGGTCCTGTCCGTCGTTCTGCTGTCCAAGCTGTTCGGCCTTGGCGGCATAATCATGAAGTCCTTGGTGACCGTATCCACCACCGCGGCCATAGGCGCCGACATAACGCGCGAGCTTGGCGGCATAGTCGGCTTCACGATTTTCGCGACGATTTCGACGGGCGTTCTGGGCAACGCCGTCGGCCGCCAGCTTGCGGGATTTTTGGGCCTTAGGAACCCTGCGGCCAAGGGCCTTGCCATGGGCAATTCTTCGCACGCCGCGGGCACGGCCAAAGCGCTTGAAATGGGCCGGGTCGAAGGCGCGTTCAGCAGCCTTTCGGTCGGCATATCGGGCCTTTTGACCGCGGTCCTTGTCCCGGTTATTATTTGGTTGTTTTCATAAAATCGCGCCTTTATAATAAGCGCTATGATAAGCTTCAAAGAATACGAGAAAAAGTGGCAGGATAAATGGTTCGGTTCGGATGTTTTCACCGCCGGCCTGCCCGCCAATGCGAAAAAAGAAAAGAAATACATCCTGGTCGAATTCCCGTTCCCAAGCGCGGACGGGCTGCACATGGGACATATGTTCGCGTTCGGCGGCCAGGACATAATAGCGCGCTTCTGGCGCATGAAGGGCAAAGACGTCCTGTTCCCGATAGGCTTCGACGCCCAGGGCATAGCCGCCGAAACATATGCGGTGAAAAAGAAAATCCATCCGGGGGAAGCCGTCAAAATCGCCAGCGACAATTATACGCGCCAGATGAAAAGCGTAGGCCTTTCCTTCGACTATAAGAAATCCGTGTCGACCGCCGACCCTGAATATGTTAGATGGACGCAGTGGCAGTTCATCCAAATGTGGAAGGCCGGCCTGCTTTACAAGGCGCCCCTGCCGATAAACTGGTGCGACAACTGCCGCACGAACTTCACCAACGAAGAGCTGGAAGACGGAAACTGCCCGCGCTGCAAGGGCCCCATCGAAAAGAAGATGAAAGAGCAGTGGAATTTCGCGATTACGAAATACGCCGACCGCCTGGTGGACGATTTGGCGCTTGTGGACTTCCCCGAGAACGTCAAGGAAGCCCAGCGGAACTGGGTCGGCCGAAGCCATGGCGCCGAAGTCGATTTCGGAATCTTCAAGGTCTATACGACGCGCATCGACACCATCTACGGCGTGTCCTTCTGCTGCGTGGCGCCGGAGCACGAGCTTCTTAAAGAATGGCTGGACGCCGGAAAGATAGAGAATGCGGACGAGGTTCGGGCCTATATAAAGGAAACCTGCGCCAAGACGACAATCGAACGCACCGATATTACAAAAGAAAAGACCGGCGTTTTACTCAAAGGTATTTTCGCGACCAATCCCTATACGAATGAAAAGGTCCCGGTATTCGCCGCGGACTATGTTTTGGCGAACTATGCGACAGGCACGATTATGGCCGTGCCCGCCGGGGACGAGAGGGACAGGGAATTCGCCGAAAAATACAAGCTTCCCATTCCGCCGATTAAAGAGGTTTCCGTCGAAGAAGCCCTTGAAAATCCGGCTGCCAGGGCCGCGACCAAATACAAGATGACCGACTGGGGATTCTCGCGCCAGATGTATTGGGGCGAGCCGATTCCATTGGTCTATTGCAAGGAACACGGATGGCAGCCCGTCCCGGATTCCCAGCTTCCGGTTTTGCAGCCTTATATGGACGATTTCAGACCTACGCCGCAGGGCGAATCTCCGCTCGCCCGCGCTAAGGACTGGGTCAAGACGACCTGCCCCGTCTGCGGAGGCGACGCGACGCGCGAAACCGATACCATGCCGCAATGGGCGGGGTCGTGCTGGTTCTATCTGCGCTATATGGACCACGACAATACGCGGGCTTTCGCCAGTCCCGAAAACATAAGGCGCTGGATGCCGGTGGACCATTACAACGGCGGCTTCGAGCATGTGACGCGCCATATGATTTATGCAAGATTCTGGTATAAGGCCTTGTTCGATTTGGGCCTGGTCCCGGCGCCAGAGCCTTTTGCGAAGCGCACTATCAACGGCCTCGTGATGGGGCCGGACGGAACAAAGATGTCCAAATCCAGAGGCAACGTCATAAGCCCGGACGATTTGATAGAAGAAATAGGCGCGGACGCCGCGCGGCTCTTCATATTCTTCCTGGGCCCCTGGGACGCCAACATAATTCCGAATCCGGAAGTCAAGACCGGCGTCAAAAGGTTTTTGCAAAAGGTCGAAGGCCTTCTTTCGCGCGTGAAAGACGTCCCCGCTGACGAGCGCGCTCGGAACGCCTTCATCAAGGACATTACCGAGCGGGTGCCCGAAATGCGCTTCAATACATCCATCGCCCGCATGATGGAATACGCGAACGAGCTTTCTAAAATGACCGAAGTCCCGAAGAAGAATTTCGAGGCTTTGATTAAGGCCCTTTCCCTTTTCGCCCCCCATTTCGCGGAAGAAGTCTGGGAACAACTTGGAAACAAGACATGGCTGGCGTCGGAATCCTGGGACGAATTCGACCCTACGCTGGCCGCAAGCGCCGAAATCGTCGTAGTCGTGTCCGTGAACGGAAAACGCCGCGCCGAAATCCTTGTTCAAAAGGACGAGCCGGACATCGAAAAGCTGGCGCGCGCCGCCGCTTCCAAATTCATAACCGGCGAGCCTAGGCGCGTCGTCGTCGTCCCTGACAAAATGGTGAATTTCGTCCTATGAAAAAACTTGTGTTTGTTTTAGCGCTGCTTGTTTCCGCCTGCGGATTCGAGCCTATGTATTCTTCGAACGACGGGCGGGACCAGCTGGATTATATGGTCCATGTCGCGCCCATTTCCGGGACCGACGGGATAGAATTGCGCAACCGCCTGCGTTCCAAATTGAACCCGTTCGGCGAGCCGGCCGCCCCGCTCTATAAACTTAACGTCAAACTGCTGCCAAAGGACAATTTCCTTAAAGGCGTCCAGCGGACCGGCGACGCCACCTGGCAGGAGATTCGCCTGACCGCGTCATACGAGCTGATAGACGCCGCGACCGGCAAGATAATCCTGTCGAATTCCGAGAGCGTTTCCGAATCCTATACCTTCGTCCAGAACCTTGTCGCGGCCGACAGCGCTGCGGCAAGCGCTACCAGTTCGGCGATACGCATCCTGTCGGACAAGATAGCCGGCCGGGTCAAAGTCTTCATCCAGGCGAAGGAAAGCGGCGCGGAATGAAATGGAAGAACCCGGATTTCGAGGCGGCCTTGGCCAAAAAATTCGCCGGCATGAAGGGCGTTCTTCTGGCCGGTGTCGATTCCGGCCAAATCGACGAGAATGCCGGGCGGATTTTGGCCGCCCTGTCCATTCCAAAAGACTGCCAGATTCGCTGTTCTTTGACCGAGCTTAAATCGGGCAGCGACCGCTATTTCGCCGAGGCGTGCTCCAAATCCCTGTTCGGCGACAAGCGCGCCATCGTGGTGTCCGAGCTTTCCGCGACCAAAGGCGACGCCGCCGTCATAAAAGACCTTTGCGAGAATCCGTCCCTGGACGCCTTCGTAATCCTGCTGGGCGAAGGGCTTAAAAAGGACGCCGACGTCCGTAAGATTTTCGAGAATTCCAAGGCGGAATTCGCCGCGCTCGAACACTATCTGGACACCGAGCGGGACCTTCCGAACATAATAAGGGCGACCTTGTCCGAATACGGCGTCATAGACATATCCCGCGACGCCATGGTCTATATGTCCAAATCCCTTGGGGGCGACAGGGGCATGACGCGCCGCGCTTTGGAAAAGCTTGCCATGTATGTAAGGGGGCGTTCGAAGGTTTCATTGGAGGACGCGGAAAACTGCATCGGCGATTCCGGCGCCTCGGCCGTCGACCATCTTTTATACTCCATGACCGCGGGCCGAAGCGCCGACGTATGCGTGGCTTTGGACCGCTTGTTCCAGGACCGGGTCATGCCCGCGCGGATAATCCGCGCGGCGGGTCGGCACCTTAAAAATCTCATGGCGGCCAAATCGGCCGGCAATATGCCCGTGGCGTTTTGGAAATATAAGGACCTTATGTCCGAGGCATGGAATCTCTGGAACGTGGACAGGCTGGCCCAGGTGGTGTCGCGCGCGCCCGAAATAGAGCGGCAGCTTCGCGGCAGCAAGTCGGAAGAGGCCGTAATATCGAAATTCTGTCTGGATATATCCGATTACATAGCGAAGTTCAAGAGGAGGGCCTGATATGATGCCATCCGTCTATGCCCCCAAAGACTGGAAGCGCATAAGGTTCGCGGGCGACCTTGTCGCGCGCGCTCTTTCCCATGTCGGCGGCTTCGTGCGTCCCGGAATATCGACCGCCGAACTGGACGAAATCGTCGCGAAATTCTTGAAGGAAAACGGCGCTAAATCGTCCTGCCTTGGATACAGGGGCTATCCCAAATCGGTCTGCACGTCCGTCAATGACGTCATAGTCCACGGCATACCGCGCGATGACGAAATCCTTAAAGACGGCGACATAATAAATATCGACATGACCGCGGAAATCAAGGGGTTCCACGCCGACAGCTCGCGGATGTTCGCCGTTGGAAAAATTACGGACGCCGCGCGGCGCCTTTCGGACTGCGCCAGGGACTGCATGATGGCCGCCATATCGGTTTGTGCGCCCGGCGTCCCGCTTTCAGAAATCGGCAGGACGATTGAATCCATGGCCAAGGCCAAGGGCTATTCGGTGTCGCGCGACTTCGTCGGCCACGGCATAGGCAAAGTCATGCACGACAATCCGCAGATACTGCACTTCTATGACAAGGCCCAGGACAAATTGTTGATGGAGCCCGGAATGGTCTTCACCATAGAGCCCATGCTTTGCGAAAAGTCCGCCGTCTGCAAGATAGACCCCGACGGCTGGACCGCGCGCACAAGGGACGGCGGCCTTTCCGCCCAGTGGGAGCATACAATCGGCATAACCGAACGCGAAGCTTTCATATTCACGGAGAAGGCCGAATGATTAAGGATTATAAATCCGGACACAGGGAAAGGGTTCGGGACAAGTTCCTGGATTCCCCGGCCCTCCTTCGCGACGACGAAATCTTGGAAGCCATGCTTTTCGGATTCATCCCGCGCCGCGACACCAAGCCCCTTGCTAAAATCCTGATAGAAAAATACGGCGGCCTGCCCGCCGTCCAAGCCGCCCACTTCGAAGAGCTGGCCGCGGTTCCGGGCATGACCCGGACCGCGGCCGTCGGGCTTAAATTGAACCACGAGGCGAACATGCGGCGCCTCGCCGTCAAGATGTCGAGCGAGCCGATTTTCCATGATTTCGACGCCGTCAAGAATTACTGCATTTTAAGATTGTGCCGCGAGCCGCGCGAAGTCTTCCTCGTCCTTTATCTGGACAGGCGCCGCCAGCTGATAAAGGCGGTCGAGCATGCGCGCGGTTCGGTGAAGGAATGCGCCTTCTATGCCGAGGAAATAGTCCGCGAAGCGGCCAACCTTCGGTCGTCGTTCGTGGTTATAGTCCATAACCATCCCTCTGTCATGGGGTCGTTTTCCGACCGGGACAAGCAGGCGACCCGCGCCATACGAACCAAGCTGAACATTCTGGACATCGACGTCTACGACCATATCCTGGTCCAGGGCGGCGAAGCCTATTCCGGCCGCGAGCATTTCCTTTTCGAAGACTAAATCCGATAGAGATGGTCGGTCGTGTGATACTTGGCGTCCCCGGTCTGGACGAACCTGTATTCCGCCCCGTCTATCCCGAGTTTTTTGAAGATTTCCCGGCATTTTTCGATGGTTTTTATGATTATTGCCGGGTCCTGATAGACATAAAGCCGGTTCTTTTTAAGGTCCAGGAACGCCATGTTTTCCGCCTGGCTTTTGCCAAAGCCTTCGAAGCCGCCCGTTTCCAATATATAGGCCGAAACCGGGACCTGGGGCGCGTTGCCGCCGGCTAGGCTCTTGGCCGACGGCGCCCCGCCGGTCTTTATGTCCAAGACGCCGCCGTCCCAGACCCGGTCCGCGCGCGCCTTTATGACGCGGCCGCCTATGACGGCGCCGCCCGGGACTTCGGATTTCGCGCCGCGCGTCATATCCAGCGTTTCGCGTATGACGGCGAGGGATTCATCGAAGCGCTTCTGCCAGAAATAGAGCGTGCCGGGATTCTTCGTCATAAGCCGCGCCCCTTTTATGAAGTCTTGGGCCAGGTTTTCCGCGGACGAATTTTCTATTACCTTATGGACCAGTATCCCGTAATCCCGGGCGTCGGGTTCTGTCCGGATATTGTCCATCGGCCGCAGATTCAAAATATGCTTGGCATAGAATTCGAACGGATTATGGAAAAGCGTGTCCAATTGCGTCGCGTATATCGGGTCCGTAATCGCGGGCGGCCGCGGCGCCGTCTGCAATAGCGGGACGAATTCGGGAATGCGCGGCTTATAGTTTTCGCGGACTATCGACCCCGTCTTGTCGGCGACTTCCATGCGGGACAGGAATCTTGATTGGATGCTTGGCGCCCTGCCTATGACGCGCGACCTTGTCCAATATACTTCCGGCGCGCACGACAGGTTTATGAAGTCGAGCGCCATAAGCCCGGCCTTCCTTTCCGCGCCGGGAAGCCCGGCGGCGCTTGCGAACGCCTTGCCAAACCATGGGAAAACAAAGCCTTTTTTTGGGAACATCCCCTCGTTAAGGCCGCATATTATGACGACATCGCTTGGTATCATGCGCGCCTCTATCGTGCCAAGGACCGATACTTTCGCATCCGTCCGGACATTCGGCCGGACGCTTTCCACGGACAGCTTGTATTGGAATATGGCCTTCCAGTCGGTTATGTTTTCCGCGGAGGTATCCGCCAGGGTTTCCCATACTATCCTGTTTTCTTCCGAAAATATTGCGGGATGGGCGTCCGTTATATATTCCGCCGCCGCTATAAGGCGGTCTGAAAAATCCCTGGATGGCGTTTCGAGGAACCCTGCAAGCGCGGGGTCCAGTTTGTAAAAGTCCCGCGCGTCCCCGGGTCTGTCCCTGAAATTATCCTTTATGAAAGCGGACAGGCCGGGATATTCCCGCGCCATCTTATGGCCCAGGATTCCGGTTGTGTTTATTATTCTGTCCGAAGGATTCGTCCAGACCTCTATTATTGACAGCAGAAGTTTGGCGAGCGGCATCATGCTTGCGCCCTGGCCTATGCTAAGGTCGGCGACTATGCCTATGCGCTCCAAATTATTCAAAAGCCGATACGAGGCGCTTACGTCCGGACTTGCCACCAGGACCGATTTGCCATCCGTTTGCGCCCTTTGGATTAGGGTTGCGACTATATCCATTTCTTGGCTCTCACGCTCGCATTCAATTAGGTTTGGTTGTGTATGGATTGCCGGAATATTTCCGGGCGAAAAAGCCGAATTCAAGAAATCGACGTTGGATTTTCCGGTGTCCAGCAATTGGACCGCGCCCGGCATTATGCCGATGTTTTCCAGCAGCTTCGCCTGGGCCCAATAGGGGTGGTTTTCCGGCAATACCGCCGGCATTTTTATGATATTGCCGGGAAGGATAACCGCGCCTTCCGGCATTTTCGCGATATGGGTCAGAAGCGCCCTTGTCGCGGGGATGCTCCCGGTCGAGCCGCATGCGAATACGCGCTTGAATTCCCCGCGCCCCAGCGCCGGTATCCAGCCCCGGATGTCGAGGGTCCTTTTCCTCGCGTCCGTCATGCCGTCCGGTTTTGCCATTTCCAGCATCTCCGCCTTGTCCGAAAACTGCTTCGAAAACGATTCCGGAATCAAGGCTGCCCAGTCGGGCCAGGGGGCTTCTTCCGTATCTATATAGTCCGCCGCCTGGACTATTGTAGCGGCAACCTGTATGGCCCCCGACATATCGTATCCGAACCTGTCTTTTATCTTTTCGGCGACTGCTATGACGCGCCCCGTCTTCGGGGCGGGTTCGTCCCCGTCGTCTTCGCCGGTGCCCAGGGGCACGAATTTAGGGAGAGCCGCCGCGCCCCCCGTTTTATCGATTATCATTTTCTGGAAGGCCGATATGCTTCTATTGCTTGGCATGAATATTATGGTGTCCGAATAGTCGCGGCAGCCCGGCCGCCCCACCAGCTGCCAAAGGCCTTCCAAAATCTTCATGGGATTGGTGCAGCAGAATGCGCTCATGCCATAGCCGCCAGGATTTCCTCGCGCCCGGTTTTTTTATCGCTTGATGTTTTTATGACGCCGCTTGCGATTAGGGCTAGTTCGGCTTTCGGGATTTTATCAATCTTGGTGAATACGACCGAATAGTCGATTTTCATCTTTTTGAGCGCGTTTATGGCTTCGCCGTCTATCGGCATGACGCCCCTGCGCGCGTCTATCAAGAGAAAGACCTTTCTAAGGTTGCCGCGCCCCGACAGATAGCCGTTGAGCGTTTCGTTCCATTGTTTTATTTCCGATTTTGCGCCGCTTGCGAATCCGTATCCGGGCAAATCGACCAATATGCGGCCGGAAAATTCGAACATGTTTATCGCGCGCGTCCGGCCGGGCGTATTCGACACGCGCGCCAGTTTGCCGAACCCCGTTATCATGTTTATAAGGCTGGATTTCCCGACGTTCGACCGCCCGACGAAGGCGAATTCGGGCAAAGCTGTTTTTGGAAGGTCGCGGGCGCTTGTGAAGCCGCCTATGAATTTCGGAATCATTGCTTGGCCTTTAATGCTTTGTCGTATGCTTCGGATTTCGAAATCCCGGCGCGTTCGGAAATCGCGGCGGCGGCGTCCTTGGTGGATTTGGCGGATTTGACCACATCGTTCACTATGTCTTTGATTTCCGAATCGGAAAGCGCCGGTTTCGCGGCGGGCTCTATAAGCAGCACCATTTCGCCGCGCTCTTCGAATTTCGGGAAGTCCGCCGGATAGCCGGTTATGACTTCTTCATATATTTTGGTAAGTTCGCGCGCGACGGCTATGCGGCGTTCGGGCATAACCCGCGCCAGTTCGGCGATGGTTTCCGCTATTCTGTTCGGGCTTTCGTAATATATAAGCGTTCCGGGATGGCGCGCGGCGTGCGTAAGCTCGGCCTTGCGGGCGGCGTCCGATGCCGGCAGAAATCCCAGAAAGCTGAACCTGTCCGTCGGAAATCCCGATATGGAAAGCGCCGTCGCGAAAGCGACCGGCCCCGGCACCGCGAATATCTTTATCCCGGCTTCGCGCGCCGCCCGGACAAGCCTGAATCCCGGGTCGGATATGGTCGGCATGCCCGAATCGGATATAAGCGCGACCGCCGCGCCGCCCTGGATTTTTTCGATTAAGTCGTCGGCAGTTTCCCGCTCGTTGTGCTCGTGCATGGCGACGCGGCGCGTATTTATGTCGAATTTATTGCATAAAACCCCCGCGACCCTTGTGTCTTCGCACGCTATAATGTCCGCGCCCCTAAGCGTTTCGGCCCCGCGCGGCGAAAAATCCCCCAAATTTCCGATGGGCGTTCCGACGATGTATAGTCCGGCTTGCATTTTTGAATCCTTTGGTCTAATCTTAGAGCAATACCAAGGATTTTCAAAATGAAATTTGCCAATATGTCTGTCGTCCTGCTTTTATGCCTTGTATCCGCCTGCGCCAAGCTGGGCTATAAGGAGGATGTGAAACCGCTCCCGAACGCGCAAAGCCTGCCTGTCGACGTCAGCTATGGCGATGCGTCCCTTTACGGCGGCCCCCGCAAAACGCACGGAAAAATCGCGGCCGTTCTGCCGCTTTCGGGAAAATACGCCGCCGCGGGGCTTAGCATGCAAAAGGCGATGGAAATCGCGGCGCTTAAATCGCGCGACTTTGTTTCCGTCGAATTCTTCGACATAGGCGGCGACGACAAGACCCGCGTCATGCAGGACGCCGTCCGGTCCGGAGCCGACATAATCCTGGGGCCGCTATTTTCCGACGACGTCAACCATCTGCGCGAAGTGAATTCGCGCGGCATTCCTGTTATCGCCTTCACTTCCGATTCGGACGCTTTGGGCGGCGGGGTCCTGTCCCTTGGCGTGGCGCCCAAGCAGCAGGCCGAGCGGATAGTCCGGTATGCCGCCGCCATGGGCAAAAGGAACATGCTTATAATAGCGCCCGACACCAAGGTCGGCCGCATTCTGGCCGCCAATTCCCGCGCCGCCGCCGACATGTATGGCGTGGATGTGGTCGGCCTTTATTATCATGACGAGAACGAGAAGCCGGACAAGCTTCGCGAACTGGCCCGGACCTGGGCCTTCCATAAAGTCCGGACCGAAGCCAATACCGAAGCCAAAGGCATCTTGTCCGAAGTCCTGGCCGAGCGGGGGCTTTCCGGCGACGAGCGCGCTTCCCTGGAAGAGCAATTGAAAGCGCGGACTTCGAACGATTCCATCGGGGCCCTGCCTTATGATTCAATCCTTTTATTGTCGGGCGCGAACGACGCGAAAAGCCTGGCGTCCTTCCTGCGCTATTACGATGTCGCCGCCGCGGACGTCCAGTTCTTCGGCACCGCCGCCTGGGACGCCGAGGGCGTCCGGACCGATATGATATTGTCGGGCGCGGCTTTCCCGGGACTTCCCATGGCCGCCCCGGATTTCATAGCGTCTTATAAGGCGGTCGCGGGAACCGACCCGGCGCGCGCGGCCGGCGCCGGATACGACGCGGTTATGATAGCCGTCAAGGTTTTGAAAAGCGATATTCCGGTCAAAATAGCCCTAAGCGATACCGACGGATGGAAGGGCGTGGACGGCATAGTCCGGTTCCGTTCGAACGGCGAGGCCGAGCGCGGCCTTATGATTTATAGATTGAACGGCACCGGCCGGATGTCGGTTTCCGACCTTGCGCCGCAGAGTTTCATGAAGCCGCTTTATAAATTGGGCGGCGTGCCGATTTATATGGGGAACCGCATAGACCTTCCAAACCTTGACATCGAGCCGCTGGATTATCTGAACGTGCCCGCGCGGTTCGCGGCCAAGCGCCGCAGGGCGAAATCGGACGCGGACTTCACCCCGGGCGCCGCGGCCCAGCGTATATTCTATGTCGACGACGCGCCGTCCGAGAAGTTCGTGGACGACGATTTCAAATTCGACGCGCCCGAAAAGGTGGAGCAGAAGCTTCTTGATAACGTCCAGATTACGGAGAAGCCGAAACCGGCCGGCAAGCCCAAAGCCGCGCCCAAGCCTGCCGCCAAACCCGCCGCGGCCAAACCGAAACCGGCGCCCGCCAAGCCTGCCGCGAAACCTGCGGCCAAAAAACCCGCCGCCGACTTTATGGATGTGGAACCGTTCTAAAAAGAATCGCCCCGAAAGGGGCGATAAGTTTTTGTGCGATTTGAGATTCCTTCGACGGAACCAACCAATCGAAGATTGGGGTTCCTGCTCGGACGGGAAAACATGCCACCCGGCATATTTTCCTTTTCGTCCTCACCTTCGCGGGAATGACGCGCGGGGCGAGGCTCTGTCCTTCGCGGGAATGACAATTTAATTAATAAACTTCAAAAAATATTAGGCCAATCGCAATATGACAAATTAAAAAAGCAACCCCCGCTGACATGCGGGGGTTTTCAAAATAAACGGGGCCCCCGCGCCGAGCAAGCGAAGCGCCGCGCAGGCGTGGGGAAGATTATTTCTCGTTCTTTTCTTTCGCTTCCTGCTCGGCTATGGTTAGCTCGGCTATTGGCCGGGCCATAAGCCGCTTTATGCCGATTTCGTCCCCGGATATTTTGCTGTATCCATAGGCGCCGGTTTCAAGCCTTTTGATGGCGTCGTCATAGCGTTTCAGAAGATTGTTCAGGCGCGACGCCGTCCGTATCGCGAGCTTGGATTCTATGTCGGTGTCGGCATTGTCCAATGCGTCGCCGGTCGGGGACGCGCGGTTGAGATTGACGGCCAGGCTTTTGAGCTCGTCTTCCTCTTCCATCAGGTCCTGCCGCTGCTGGCCCAGAAGCTGGAAGAAATAGGCCTTTTGCTCGGGGCACATATATGGTTCCGAAATCTTGGGCTTGTAGCCCGCCGGAAGTTCGAGTGTCTTGTAGTCTTGATTGCTCATTTTATGCTCCTAATTAAATATCAAAAAATCCTAGCGCAGTCGCGTTTTCGATGATAAATCGCCCGATGTGAAGGAAAGCTTCGACCCGAGCGTGGACTGAAGCGTCCCCGAGGGTCGGTTTTCCAAGCAAGCGGGCGATTTAGACCGAAAACGAAAAATGAAGCTCGGATTTTTTGTCATACAAACGCCTCTTTTATGAATTCTTCGAATGATTGCGGGTCCATGGCGCCTGCTTTCGCTTTTAGAAGCTCGCCGTCCTTGAACGCCAGGATGGATGGTATGCTGCGGACGCCGAACTGGGCCGCCACGCCCTGGTGCTCGTCCACGTTCACCTTGCCGAAGCTTATGTCCGTATGAAGCTTGGACGCCGCTTCGAATATCGACGCGAACATCATGCAAGGCCCGCACCAGCTGGCCCAGAAATCGACGATTACCTTGCCCTTCGAAATGTCCTGCTTGAAACTGGATTCGGTGAATTCTTTCATCTTAAATCCTCTTGTCTATTGGATATGGACATATTATAATAACGTGTAAATCAAATCAGTCAATAGGTTTTTCTTATGAGGAATGGATTCGGGGATATTAGCGGCGTTTATGCCGACGCCGCCGCGAGCGCATTGAAGCCGGCTGCGGTCGTCGCGGCCGAGGGCGCCTTCATGACGGACGGCTATGCGAACGCCGGCCGCGGCATATGTCCGCGCGCGGGCAAAGTGGACGAGATGGTGCGGCGCGTCAGGGAAAGGACGGCCGCGTTCATAGGCGCGCGGCGGGCGGAGCAGATAGTCTTCACGCGCGGCGCGACAGAAGGCCTGAACCGCTTGGCGAACATGCTGCGCCTGAAACCGGACGATGTCGTAATCGTGTCGGACCTTGACCATCATTCCGCGCGCCTGCCTTTTCAGACCAAATGCAGAATCGAAGTCTGTCCGCTGGATGAAAATTTTAATTTGGATTCCGGCTGGCTTTGTTCCCGTTGTAAAAAAGGCGATGTCCGCGCGGTCGTCATAACCGCCATGTCGAACGTTATGGGGACCGCCCAGGATTTGAAGAAATTGATAGCCGCCGCGGGCGGCGCCTTCGCGATTGTCGACGCGGCCCAATATGTCGCGCATGAAAAACTGGATGTGGGCGATGCGGGCGCCGTCGTTTTTTCGGCGCACAAAATGGGCGCGGGAACAGGGCTTGGCGTTTTGTATATAAGGGACCCCGACGCTTTGCAGTCGGACTTTATCGGCGGCGGAAGCGTCGCCTGGGTGGACGGCGATAAGTTCGAATACGCCGCCGCGCCCGAAAAATTCGAGGCGGGAACCCTGCCCATGGTGCAAATCGCGGGTTTCGAAGCCGCGCTTCCTTCCGTTTCTTATGAAGACGGGAATACCGCCGCGCTTCGCGGGGAATTGGAAACGATTCCGGGAATAAAAATCGTGTCCCCTGTCGGCGCCTCGCTGATTAGCTTCTATTCCGAAAGACACCATGCTTTGGATATTGGCGCCGCGCTCGGCGCCGCGGGCATATGCGTCCGCGCGGGACAAATGTGCGCCAGCTGGATTCATAAGCGTATCGGCATAGAGGGCAGCGTCCGAATTTCCCTGGGCCCGTGGAACGACGCCGAAGACGCGAAGAAAATCGCCGCGGCGGTCAAAAAGGTTATGGCGGCATGACCGAACTGGAAATAATAAACGCCATAAAGCAGGTCTATGACCCGGAAATTCCGGTGAACCTTTACGACCTTGGCCTTATATATAAAATCGATATAAAGGACGGCGGGGTTCTGGTGGAAATGACCTTGACAAGCCCGACCTGTCCCATGGCCGAGGAATTGCCCGAATGGGTGAAGCAGGCCGTCCTTAAAGTACCCGGCGTCCAAGACGCCGAAGTCAAACTGGTATGGGAGCCGGCCTGGAATCTGGACATGATGTCGGATGCTGCGCGGTTTCAATTGGACCTTACCAAAGAGGGCTGGTGATGGAAGATTTTAACGATATAGCGGCGTTGATGGCGTCGCTTCCCGGCGACGAGGAGCGGCTGGAATACCTTATGGAGCTTGGCGGCAAGCTGCCGAAAATCCCGGCCGGGGAAGCAGGGGCGGAAATAAAGGGCTGCGCGTCCAAGGTGGAAATCTTGAAAAAGGGCGCGGACTTTTACGCGGCCGCCGATTCGAAAATGGTCGCGGGTCTGGTCTATCTGATTTTGTCCCTGGCAAGCGGCAAAACGGACGAAGAAATTCGCGCGGCCGATTTCCTGGGGAAAATTTCGCAGCTTGGGCTTCCCATCGGACAAAGCCGCGTTATTGGATTGAAGGCGATGGAAAAATTCCTGAAAGTGTGATAATATTGATATGAACAAATTGAGATGCCGACCTTCGTCGGCATGACAAAGAAGAAAAACCGGGCCCCAAAAAACCCGCCGAAGCCAGACCCGCGGACGCGGCCGAAGGCGACTAGTCCGGGGGTCTGGCGTTAAGGACGGAGTTTTTTGGGAAAATATGGAACAAGGCAGGACTTTATTAAGCGTCATGATAGTGTCCCTGGTCGCGATTGCTTTCGCGGGCGTCGTTTTGCAGGCCCTTGGGGCCGGCGCGGCGCGCGAATTGAAATCCCTTAACGCCGAAAGCGTGGAACTGGACAAACAAATCGCCGGCGCGCGCAGCGAATTTTCGCGCCTGGTCGGGCCGGACGTTCTGGCCGCCGCCCGGCGCGAGATGTTCCCGGCCTTCCAGAATATAAAAATCGGCAGCAAAATAAGCCTGGGCGAAATCCCCGGCGGGGCGAAATAGCCGATGTTCGAAGCGGGCAGGGATTTGGCGAAAGACCTTAGGAATTCTTCGTCCAAAGAAGGCGGCGCCCGCATTAAGCTTGCATATGCCGTTCTGATTCTTCTTCTTCTCGTGTTTTCCGCGCGGCTGGTGCAGCTTGGGACGGAAGAATCCAAGACGAACCGCCGCGGGACGGGGCCAAGCGAATGGCAGGCTATGCGCGCCGATATAACCGACCGGAATGGCCAGCTTCTTGCGACGACTATCCAGGGGGAAGGCGGCCGGGAAAGAAAATACGCCAAGCTTCGCATTGCCTCGCACGCGGTCGGCGTGGTGTCCAGGGAAGGCGCCGGCGTCGAGGGCAGGGGCGTGTCGGGGGCCGAGGCTTATTTCGACAAAAGCTTGAAAGCGGGCGAGGCCGCGCGCCTTTCGATAGATTTCCGCGCCCAGGCCATAATTCATAACGAGCTTGTCGCCGCCAGCGCCATGCACGGCGCCAAGATGGCCGCCGCCATTCTTATGGATTCGCTTACCGGCGAAATAATCGCCGCCGTCCAAACTCCGGACTTCGACCCCGAGAATATAGGCAAGGTCGGCGACATGACCTTCTGGCCCATGCGGGGAACATACGAGATGGGCAGCACCTTCAAGATTTTCAATACCGCCCTGGCCTACGAGGCGGGCCTCGACCCTTTGAAAAAATACGATGTTTCCAAACCGCTTGTTATAGGAAGCGCCCAGATTCGGGACCTTGGCGCCGCGAAAACCAGGCCCGCCAGCCTTACCATCGATGAAATCATGATGTATTCTTCGAACATCGGTTCCGCCAAAATCGCCCTGTCCCTGCCCAAGGGGACGCAGGGCGCATTTTTCAGAAAGCTCAATCTTTTCACGCGGCTTGAAGTCCCGGGCCTGGGAAAAACGGCGGTTTATCGCGAGAACAAGAATCCGCTCGACATAGAAACCGCGACTTTCGCCTTCGGCCACGGCATAGACGTTTCCATGATGAACCTGCTGGCGGCCGCGAACGCGGTTGTGAACGGCGGCGTGTTCATAACGCCGCGCATGACGAAACTGCCGGATGGCGCCGAAGTTTCCGGCGTCCGCGTCATAAGCGCCCAGACGTCCAAGCGCGTCCGCGGCGTCATGTTCCGCGTGTCCGAGGAAACCACCGGAAAATTGGCCCGCATAGCCGGGATAAACATCGGAAGCAAGACCGCGACCGCAGAAAAACGCAAGCCGGGGGGCGGCTATCACCAATACAGGAACATGAACAGCTTCATAGCGGTCTTCCCGATTGAATCCCCGCGCTACATAATGCTGGTGGTGCTGGACGAGCCGGACGCGGTGCCGGGAATCCAAAGGACCGCCGCGCACAATGTGGTGCCCCTGTCCGGCAGAATCCTGGATTCCATAGTGCCGCTGCTGCTGAAATAACTTTCTTGACCCATAATCCGATTTTTCCTATCATATCCGCGATAAAACATAGGAGTTTATAATGGACGAAGTCATAAGCAATGGAAACAATATGGGCGGCCTTGTTCTTTGGGTCGTGGTGCTGTTCGCCTTCATGTATTTCTTCATGATACGCCCGAACAAAAGGCGCATGGACGACATTCGGAATATGCAGGACGGCCTTAAAGTCGGCGACCGCGTCATAACGGCGGGCGGCCTGGTTGGAAAAATCAAGAAAATCGACTGCGACCGGGTCCTGGTCGAAATGGCCAAGGGCGTCGAGATAGAGGTTCTTAAATCCGGCATATCGGGCCTTGATAAGAAATAAGGAAAAAGAATGCTTAAAAAATTCCTGATAATCGCGGCGGCCTTTATGGGCTGCCTGCTTGTCGTTCCGACTATTTTCCCGGGCGCGGCCGGATTTTTCCCCGCGTTTATTCAGCCGATTCCATTAGGCCTGGACCTTAAAGGCGGCGCGCACCTTCTGCTTGCGGTCGACGCCGCGTCCATGATGAAGGAGCAGAATTCGACGCTTTACGACGGCGTCAGGACGTCCATGGTCGGCCGCGACAAGGGCCTGATAAGATTTGCCGACCTTCGCGAAAAGGACGGCGTGGTGTCCCTTAACATACGCGATGCGTCGGAAGTCTCGAACGCGCGCGGCCGCATCCGTTCGGAATTCGGCGAGTCCGTCGACATCAAATACGTCGGAAGCAAAATCGAAGTCGCGTTCTCGGCCAAGGCCCGTGAACAAAAAATGGCCGACGCCATCGAACGCTCCATCGAAATCATAAGGCGCCGCATAGACGCCATCGGCACGAAGGAGCCAAGCATCCAGCAGCAGGGCAGGGAATACATACTGGTGCAGCTTCCCGGCGTCGATAATCCCGAGCGCATAAAGGAACTGATTGGAAAAACCGCCAAGATGAGCTTCCATCTCGTGAATGAAAAGATTACCGCCGAGCAATTGCGTTCGGGGCGCGCCCCGGCCGGCACCGAATTCCTGCCTTACCTTGAAAACCCCGGCCAGCTGATTCCGGTCTTTTCGCGCGTGGAAGTTTCCGGCGAAAGCCTGACCGATTCGCGCGCCTCTTTCGACGAGCGCACCAATATGCCGGTCGTGACCACCGCCTTCGACAGCGTGGGCGCCCGCAGATTCGCCAAACTCACCACCCAGCATGTCGAGGAAAGATTCGCCATAGTTTTGGACGGCCAGGTCCTCTCCGCGCCCGTTATACGCGAGCCGATTGTCGGCGGCCGCGGCCAGATTTCGGGCGGATTCACATTGCAGGGCGCGAAAGACCTTGCGGTTCTGCTTCGTTCGGGCGCTTTGCCCGCGCCGCTTATAGTGGTCGAGGAAAGAACGATTGGCCCCGGCTTGGGCGAAGACTCTATCCGCGCGGGCAAGCTTGCGGCGCTGATGGGAACGCTTTTCACCATGCTGTTCATGGTTATAGTCTATCGCAGGTTCGGCGTGTTCGCCAGCTTCGTTCTGGCAATCAACCTCGCCATGCTGATAGGCCTTCTCGCCTTCTTCGGCACGACGCTTACATTGCCCGGAATCGCGGGCATAGTTCTGACCCTTGGCATGGCGATAGACGCGAACATACTTCAATTCGAGCGGGCGCGCGACGAAATGCGCCAGGGCGCCAATTCCCTTCGCGCCATCGACGCCGGTTTCAAGCGCGCCTATAAGGCCATATTGGACGCCAACCTTACCACATTGATTTGCTCGCTTGTTCTGTTCCAGTTCGGTTCGGGCCCCATCAAGGGCTTCGCCGTCGTCATGTCGGTCGGCGTATTCACGACGCTGTTCACCTGCGTTCCCCTGACGCGCCTTATAATCGACGCCTATATGGGCGGCAGGAACAGAAAAATCGGATTCATCCGCGCCAGCAAGGAGATTGCCCAATGACAACCAATTTCAAATTCATGAAGTATGGGCGCCTGTCCTACCTGGTCGCGGCCGCTTTGGTCGCCGCAAGCTTAGTGTCCTTTATAACCCGCGGCATGAATTACGGCATAGACTTCACAGGCGGAATCATGATGGAAGTCGCGCCGAAATCCGGCGAAGTCCAAATCGATAAAATGCGCGCGGAACTGGCGGCCTTCAAGCCCGAATTGCAGCGCGTGTCCGGGGGCGATTCCGTCATGATAAAGGTCGGCCTTGAAAAGCTTGCGACCGACGCCTCGCAGAACAGGATGGTTTCCGAAATCAAAGGCGTGCTTGGCGACAAATACGAATACCGCCAGACCCAGATTGTGGGGCCGCGCATCGGGGCCGAGCTTATAACCGCCGGCCTTATGGCGATTCTGTTTTCCTTCGTCGGAATGTCGATTTATATCTGGATTCGCTATTCGGGCGGATACGCTGTCGGCGCCTTCGTGTCCCTTGTGGTGGACTTCCTTATCATGTTCGGATTTTTCTCCGTTATGGGGCTGGAATTCAACCAGACGGCCATAGCGGTCATATTGCTCGCGATGGGATATTCCATAAACGACAAGGTCGTGAACTACGACAGGATAGACGAGAACGCGCTGAAATACCGCAAGATGCCGACGGGCGAGCTTATAGATTTGTCGGTGAACGAGATGTTGTCGCGAACCATCATGACTTCGGTCAGCACCATGCTTGCGATGGCGGCCCTGGCGGTTTGGGGCGGCGACGTCCTGCGCGAATTCGCCTATGCCATGATGTTCGGCATAGTTCTCGGGACCGCGACTTCCATCTGGATGTCGAACGCGCTTCTGAAAAACTTCGACATCAGAAAGCAGATTGTGTGAGGCAAAATAAAAAAAGGGGTCCCCGCAAATCCGCCCAATCTGGCCCGCGGATGCGGCCGAAGGGCGCGGGTAGCGGGCAAGAGTCAAGGGCGGAATTTGAGGGGTGTTATGTTTCTAATAGAAGATGATGACCGGATTGGTATTTTAAGGACCCTTGCTGTTCTGGGCGCGGCCGCGCTTGTCGCCGCGCTTGGCGTATGGTTCCTGGACTATCCGCTGTTCGCGCTTCTGCGCCACGCCGACGGCTGGTTCTGGCGGATATTCGCCATGTTCGGCGCGCCTAAATTCATACTGCTGGCGTCATTCCTTATATTCATGTTCAAGCTGTGGTCGACCGGAATTTGGGGCGCGCGCCCGCGGGAAATGACGCGCTTCATAATGTCGGGCCGGTCGGAATTGTTGACCGCTGGCGCGGGCGTTTTCGCCGCCGTTTTCGCCGCCGTTTTGGCCGCGAATCTTGCGGCCTTCGCCGTCGGGCGCCTGCGCCCGGTTTTCTTTGAAAGCATGAACAGCGCCGGCTTTTATCCCTTTTCTTTCGGCGACCAGTTCAATTCCATGCCGAGCGGATATGCCGCCGCAAGCTTCGCCGCCCTGGTCCTTTTGGGGCTTTTCTATCCGGGCATGAAAAGATATTATTGGGCCGCCGCGGCCTTGTTCGGATTCGCGGGCGTCGTAACGGGCGCCAATTTCCCGAGCGATATTCTGGCCGGCGCCTTTGTAGGCGCCTTCTCGGCCGAAGTCGTCTACCTTACGTTCAAAAGAAGTAGCGAGAGCTAGTCTTCCTTCGCGATTGGGGCGGGGGGCAATTTGCCGATGTTCGGCGGGACTATAAGCTTCTTGTTCTGTTCGACTATGGGCTCGCTTTTGCAGTTGCAGCACGCGCCCAAAACGCAAAGCCCGAGCGTAAGTATCATTATTTTTTTCATGTTTTGTCCTTTTAGTTGTCGAGTATTGCCCCGTATAAAACGGCGAAGAAGAACGATACGCTTCCGCCTATGACGAACAGGTGCCATATCGTATGCGAAAATTTCATCCGCCGCCACATATAGAATATGATTCCAATCGAATACGACAGGCCGCCCGCAAGCATGAACCAAAGGCCCCTTGGCGGAACGCTTGCCAGCACCTTGGGCAGTATCAGTATAAGCGTCCATCCCATCGCAAGGTATAAAAGCGGTATCCATTTGGGCTGGTATTTCGGATTCCTTATCTTCATGGCCGAACCGAATATCGTTATCGCCCATAGTATCCCGAACACCGACCAGCCGACCAGGCCCCTCATATTCACCAGCAAAAACGGGGTGTATGTTCCCGCGATTAGCGCGTATATGGCGACGCTGTCCCAGACTTCGAAGAATGTTTCGGATTTCTGCCCAATCATCGCATGGCACATCGTGCTTCCGAAATAGAGCGTGAACATCGTCGCGCCGAATATGGCGGAGCTGACGACCGCCCATGTGTCGCCCTTCATCGCCGCGAAGACCACCAGCAGGCACAGGCCCGCGATGGCGATTCCGATTCCGATTCCGTGCGTCAGTATGTCCATGACCCATTCGGCTTTGGCGGGCTCCCTCTCCCACCGGAACAATCCGCTGGCGCGCAGGACGCGCAGCAGGCCGCGCGCCCGCGTGTCCTTCTTGATTTTCTTCAATTTCATTTTCTTTTCGTTCATCGTATCACCTTCCGTTCCTGTCCCAAGACCCGAACAGGACGCCGAAGTCCGGGGTTATCGTTTTCGTTTCCGGCAATTCGTATTGCCTGATGGATTCCGCCGCCGCGGCTTTTATTTCGCGCATATCCAGCCAAAGGACGTTTTGCCCGAAGATTTCGGCCGCGACGACGCGCGGATAAAGCGCCCATTCGTGCGCCAGGCCGATTTTCCTTGTATATTCCAGGGCTTCGTCCCTGTATGTATCGTGCAGATGGAGCGGAACGGCGAATCCGATTTGGGCCAGGCGTTCGCCCGCGTCGACTTCGGCCGCGACCCTGTGCGCGGTGCAGCCGACGATTTTGTCGCGGTTGTAGACTGCGTCCCTATACGCGTCCTTGCTGCCCTTATGGACGAATGGAAGGACGCTTGGATGGATGTTTATTATATTGTGTTTTACCGCTATGTCGCCGGGCAGTATCGCCATGTATCCGGCCAGCGCGATTAAATCCCATTCGGCGGAATCCAGCAGCTTTCGAAGCGCGTGGAAATCGCGGTCCGATGGTATGTGTTCGGCGCGGAGTCCGAATTTTTCCATGCGCTTGTAGACCCCGGCGTTTTCCGGATTTGTATTGCATGCGGCTGATATGTTTATGTCAAAGCCGCCGCTTTGTATGTGCCGGACTATCGCCCCGGCGTTCGTGCCGTCGCCGCTGGCGAGTATCAGAAGGTTCTTTTTATTCGGCATTAGAACACCACCGGTTCCCATTTTTGTTTCAGCCTTTTTCGGACCCTGTCTTCGCCCATGACTTTTATCATCGAATACAGGTCGGGCGTCTGCTCGCGCCCGGCCAGCATGACGCGCAGCGCCATCGCGACCTCGCCGTTTTTAAGCCCCGACTTGGCGGCTATCGCCTGTATCTTCGCCCACCATTCTTCCTTGGTGTCGCTTGGATTATACGCCGCCAGGAATTCCGAATTGACTTCTTCGTTTATGAACTGCCGCGCGGACCTTCTGAAAAAACCGATTTCCATCGGAAAGAAGAACGCTATGTCGCTGCATACGACTTGCTCCCAATAGACGAAGTCTTTCCTTATGCGTTTTGGGTCGTCGCGTTCTATCGCCAGGACTGCTTTCAGATAATCCATGTCGCCCAGGATTTCATTTTTGTGATAGTCCGAGCCGTGCTTTTCTATCCAGTCGGAAACGCGGCGCACAAGCTCGCCCAACGGCAGCGTCGCTATGAATTCTTTCGCCCACCATTCGAGTTTGTCCCGGTCGAAAAGCGCCCCGCTGGTCGGGATTTTCTTTATTTTGAATTCATAGTTTTCTATATTGGCGGCCGGGTTTTTGGACAATGCTTCCTCGAACCCGCTGTTCGCTATATTGAAGAGATAGTTCTTTATGGCTTCCGCGGGCCAGCCTTCGTCCAGGAAATAGGCGACGTTCGCTTCCGGGTCTTTCCGCTTGGATAATTTCCGCTGCTTGCCGGACTCTTCGTCGATTTTATCGAGCGTCGATGTATGGATGTATTTGGGCGCCTGCCATCCCATCGTGGCGAACATTTGGATATGGAGCGGAAAGGTGCTTAAATATTCATCGGCGCGGACGACGAGCGTGGTCCGCAGGAAATGGTCGTCCACCAGATGCGCGAAATGGTATGTCGGAAGCCCGTCGGTCGATTTGATTAGAACTATGTCGTCGTTGTTTTCAGTGAATGCCATGCTGCCGCGGACCGCGTCCTTGCAATAGATTTTTTTCGAAGGGTCGCCGCTGGAATAAAGCCGGATTGTCGGCTTTTCGCCCGCGGCCAATTTCGCTTCGATTTCTTCCGGCGTTATGTCCCTGTCGCGCGCCCATTCGCCGTATATGCCGGTTTGGAGCCCCAGCATTTTCTGCTGGGCCCGGACCTTGTCCATATCTTCCTGGGTCATGAAGCATGGATAGGCCAGGCCCTTTTCCAGCAAATCCGCCGCTGTGGCGCGATAGATGTCGCCGCGCTGGGACTGGGTTGTAACCCCGTCCGGCGCCAGGCCGAGGGCATCTAGCGAATTGACGATTATTTCGACGGCGCCCGGTATTTCGCGCTTCTGGTCCGTATCGTCTATCCTAAGATAAAATTTGCCGCCGGTCTGCTTCGCTATTTTCCAGTTTATAAGCGCCTGATATATTCCGCCTATGTGCATATAGCCCGTCGGCGACGGCGCGACGCGCGTTGTTTCGCCCGTATTGTTTTGCGGATTCATCGCTTCCAATTCCGCGATGGTGTGTTTGGGCGCGCCGCCCAATACTTTTTCTATCAAAGATTTCGATAAACCTGTTCTCATTTGCAATATTATATACGATAAGTTAGAATCCGCAAGATGAAACATCTTATCAGAACCTTTGGCCGGATTCATGGTAAAAAGCTGTCTAAAAGGCAGGCCGACCTTGTTGCGACCTTGTTGCCGAAATTGCTGCCGGGCGCGCTGCCTTCCGGTATTCGTATTTTGGAAATCGGTTTCGGCGCGGGCGAGCATATGGTCCATCTTTTGCAGAACCCGGATTTTTATGTGGTCGGGGCCGAGCCTTTTATGAATGGAGTCGCGTCGCTTTTATCCAAAATCGAAGGTAGCCCCGCATTGAATCGGCTGGCGGTTTGGCCTGGCGACGTCCGCGAATATATGGGAAATAATTCCGATAAATTCGACCTGATTTATATCCTTCACCCGGACCCCTGGCCCAAGGCGAAACATGAAAAGCGCCGCCTTTTGTCGCGCGAATTTTTGGCCGCGCTTTCTGGGATTTTATCCCCCGGCGGCCTTATAGTCCTAGGAACGGACCATCGTTCCTATTTCGAATGGGCCCGTTCTGAAATCGAAGCTTCAAATTTCATGATATTGAACAAGGACGAAAATTTCGCGCCGGCCCTCGGCCTTTCCACGCGATATTGCGTTAAGAATAAATTCGGAAGCGAGCGGCCGTTTTATTTCGTCCTGCTGCGCCGCGGCGACGATTTGCCAAGCCCGGAGCGCTTGGCGAGGCTCGACCTTACCTTGGCATAGCTTGGCGCGGTCATAGGATAATCGTCCGGCAGATTCCATTTCTCTCGATAGCTTTCCGGGGTCATTCCCCATTTCCTTTTTATATAGCGCCTAAGCATTTGATGGCGCGTTCCGTCCTCGAAGCATATTATATAATCGGGCTTCACCGATTCTTTGATTTCGCTTTGCGTCAATTGGTGCGCGGCCGCGCGTTTTAATGACGCCACGGCCTCCTTCACCACATCGTCGATTTTAAGCAGGGGATTCCCCGCGATTTTGGCCGCAGCTATTTGCGCCGCCGCAATCATGATGTCGTTGTCTTTCGCCATTGATTTTTACCCCTATATGTTCTACCATAATATAAATAAAGTAAAATACAAGTAAAATTACAATAAAATAAAAACGGGGCCCCCATAAAACCGCCCTGGCACGGGTTGGTTTTATGGGGAAAAAGTAAAATGACCGATAAATTAAATAAACCCTTAGCTGACCTTATGCGGCCCAAGACCATGGACGATATGGTCGGCCAGAAATTATTGCTGGGCGAAACCGGCCTGGTGCGCCGCATGGCCGAAGCCGGAAAACTATCCAACATGATTCTATGGGGCCCGCCCGGTTGCGGCAAAACGACACTGGCGCGCGCTTTGGCGGATACTTCCGCCTTGGAATTCATGCAGATGTCCGCCGTCTTTTCCGGAACCGCCGACATAAAGAAGGCGGTCGAGAGTGCCAAAATGCTGCGCGAAATAGGCAAGGGGACTTTGCTTTTCATCGATGAAATCCACCGCTTCAACAAGACCCAGCAAGACACGCTTCTGCCATACATCGAAGACGGCACGATTGTCTTCATAGGCGCGACGACAGAAAACCCAAGCTTCAATCTGAACAATGCGCTTTTGTCGCGCTGCCATATAGGCGTGTTGGAGCCATTGATGACCGAAGACCTGATGACCCTGATGGCGCGCGCCGAAAAATTCCTGGATATAAAGCTGCCTTTGACGCAGGACGCGCGCCTTAAACTGGCGGCCATGGCGGACGGCGACGCGCGCTTTCTTCTTAACACGATAGAATATCTGGCCAACGCCAAATTCAAGAAGGAACTGGATTCGGACGCTTTGGTCGCGGCCATCCAAAAGCGCGCGCCCCTTTCGGACAGGGACGGGGACGAGCATTATAATCTGATTTCAGCCATTCATAAATCCCTTCGCGCAAGCGACACGGACGCCGCGCTTTATTGGACCGCGCGCATGCTTGTCGCGGGCCAGGACCCGCAGTATGTCTTCCGCCGCCTTTCGAACTTCGCTATGGAGGATATAGGCATGGCCGACCCGCACGCCCTTTCGGTCGTCTTGACCGCCTGGGAAACTTATAAGCGCATGGGTTCGCCCGAAGGCGATTTGGCCCTGACCCACGCCGTCATATATCTTGGCACTTCGCCCAAATCCACGGCCGGATACAAGGCCAAGAACGCCGCCGTCGCGGCCGCGCGCCAATACGGCACCTTGACGCCGCCCAAAAACATCCTCAACGCCCCGACCAAAATGATGAAAAGCTTGGATTACGGCAAGGGCTATATATACGAGCCGGAAACCGAAAGCGGTTTTTCCGGCCAGAACTGCTTCCCCGAACAGATGGGCCGCAAGACTTTCTACGAGCCGCGCGAAATCGGCTTCGAGCGTGAAATCAAGAAGCGCGTCGATTATTGGGAGAGGCTGCGCGATTCCAAAAAATAATTTGTGAACCGCCTTTTTTTATGGTATAATCCCTTGTAAAGCATACAAAAGGAGCTTCTTCATGAAATTTAACAGAATGCTTAAGGTTTTGTCCGTAGCCGCCGTCGCGCTGGCGGCGACAATCGGCTTCGCGGACGCGGCGCCCGCCGTCAATATGCAGACCCTTTGCACCGAAATGCAGGGCATATTCAAGCTGCTGCGCAACCTGGCCTTTATCGGCGCGGCATTTGTCATAGCCGGATGGGCTTGGGGTTATATCTCGGGCGGCGAATTCAAATTCGCCGAGGAAGCCAAGAAAAAGGGGCTTGCCCTTCTGGTCGGATTCGTCATGCTTAGCGGCGTCGGCGTGGTCCTTTCGATGTTCACGACCTATTGCGCGACCGGCTGGTAGGAAAATTATTAGGGGGACTTATGGCGGACAATAATATCGACCTGCTCGATTTGAACGACGATTTGCCGGAGCTCGATTCCGAAGGCTCTATCTTCGCGCCGCGCGGCAGGGGAAGCAATTTATGGAAGCTGGCGATAGTCGGCGCCTTGGCGCTTGCCGCCGCCGGATACGTCGTGTATAAGCTTGCCGGAAAAAGCGCCGGGCCCCGCGACCAAGTCGCCGAAATAGTCCTTGGAAATTCCGACGATGTCGCGGACACGGCGGACATGGTCGATGCCGTAAACGCCGACCCGAACGGCCTGACCCAGCGCGTGGTCGAGGACAGGAAAGACGTCAAATTCAATCCCGCCGCGGGCGATATAAAAGTTTCGAAGCCAAAACCCCTGCCATCGAACGGCGGCAATGCGCGCGCCGCGAAGCCGGCCGCGAACGCCGCATGGTCGGCGCAGGTCGGCTCGCTGTCCACGCGCGCCGCGGCCGAGCGCGAGCAGAAGAATTTGCAGTCCAACCATAAAGAGCTTTTCGGCGGCAGGACCATTTCCATAATTTCAGCGACGCTTCCGAACGGCGCGACCACGTTCCGTTTGCGGGTGCCGAGCTTCGCGACCGGCGGCGACGCCAACGCCTTCTGCAACCGCGCCAAGAACCGCGGCATAAACTGCTTCGCCGTCCCGACCGGTAAATAATAATGAAAAAATCCAAAAAACTTTTCGAAGCAGCCGCGTTCCTGCTGGGATTCCTGGCGTCCGTCGCGGTTCTTGTATGGTTCGCGGGATTCGTTCTTTTGGAAAAGCCCTGCAAGCATATGAAATTCGGCGGCGATGTCATGGCGGGCGACGCTGTTCCCGAGGGCTGCGGATACGGCCGCGCCAAGGTCTGTCGGAGTGTGTTCGGCGTGGAAAGATTGTCGTCCTGCCGCGCGTCCCGCGCTTATCTGAAAGTCTTCGCGTCCCCGGCCGCGCTTCCCGAAAACGCGATGCCGCGCGTCGCGGTGTCCAAGGGCCGTCCGAAAATCCCCCATTGGTTCTTCGCCTGCAATCCTGACGCGCCTTATTACGACGCGCGCTTGAACAAATGCGTCGCCGATTGCGGCGGGGATAAAGTCGCCGTCCGGGACTTTCCGGGCTTCCCCAGCAGGCAGTGCGTCATTAAGCGATAGCTTGCTTTCGGGCCCGATTTTCATTATAATGATTTATATAAAATAAGGAGAAAACCATGCGTCCGGGTATTTGGGAAATAATATTGATTGCCGCTTTGATTGTCATTCTGTTCGGGTCCAGCAAGATTCCGGGCATGATGAAAAACATCGCCGAAGGCGTAAAAATCTTCAAGAAGGAAGTGAAGCCGGCGGAAAAACCGGCCGCGAAAAAACCTTCGCCGAAGAAAAGCGCGAAAAAGAAGAAGTAATTCATTTGTCATGGTCGGATTTAATCCGACCATCCAGGTTATAAGCTGTCTATTATAATAGACACTTTATTGACCCGCTAACGCGGGCCTTATAACCTGGATTCCGGGTCATCCGTCTTCGCCCTTGCGGGCTTCGCCGCGAACCGCCCGGAATGACGATATAGTTAAGGAACATCGCATTGCAATTTCTACCCAATTCTTTAAGGGAATTCTTGAAGCGGGGTCTTATGACCGCGCTGGGCTTCGGCGCAATCGTTCTGGGTCTGGTCGTTCTTTTAAGCCTTGCCTTCTATGACGTCGCCGACACCAGCGTCTTGTCGCTTGTGGCCGAGTTTTTTAGGAACGGCATAGGTAGCGTTGCCGCAGCCATGCTTTGCTTCTATTTATGGAAGGGCGGCTATGCCATGCTTTGGAAATCCCCCCGGTTCGGCGATTTCCAAATGCCTTTTCTGCTTGGGGCCCTGTCCGTTCTGCTGGCGTCGTTCGGCGTCGGCCTGCTTAGCGGCGGGGCATACGGGGGCGTCCTTGGCGCGATAGCCAGTTATGACGTGTCCGGTATACTTCCGGGGCTTGGATTCATGCTTGGCCTGGTCCTTTTGCCGGCCGCTTTCGCCATATTCGTCCTTTTGACCGGCATCAATTCCGGCCATATCCGCTATATATCCGGCCTTATGCAGGGCAAGCGCCCGCCGCGCCCGGAAATCGCCCCGCCCGGGGTTTTCCGCGCAAGAAAAGCCCCCGCCCGCAGCGTTAAAAAGCCGGCGGATACCCCGGCAAAAAGAGTGAGAAAGCCGGCAAAGTCCTATGAATATCCGCCGCTTAATATATTGGAGCGCGGAACCGCGACAAGGCAGACCATCGGCGCCGCCCAGCGCCAGGCCGCCGTGTCCTTGGCAGACAAATTTATGGAGTTCGGGGTCGAGGGCGACGTCGTCGGAATCAAGCCCGGCCCCATCGTGACCCTTTACGAGTTCGAGCCGGGCAAGGGCGTCAAGACTTCGAAAATTACCGATACGGCCAAAGACATTACCCGCGTCATGGCAAGCGAAAATATCCGCATGGCGCATATATCCGGCACGACCGTTATCGGGGTTGAGCTTCCAAACATCACCCGCCAGATGGTCCGCTTCCAGGGCCTTATGCAGAACCCGAAATTTACACAAAGCAATATGGGCATCCCAATCGCCCTGGGCGTTTCCATCGGGGGCGAGCCGGTCTATGCCGACCTTGCCCGCATGCCGCACCTTATGATTGCGGGCCGGACCGGAACCGGAAAATCGGTCTTCATCCAGTCCATAATCTTGTCCGTCCTTTACCGCTTCCGCCCCGACGAATGCAAGCTGATTCTAATCGACCCCAAGGGCGTCGACTTCACCCTTTGGGACGGCATACCGCATCTGCTTACCCCGGTCGTGACCGACGCGATGAAATCGGTCAAGACCCTTAAATGGGCGGTTGCGGAAATGGAGAACCGATATAACAGACTCAAAAAGCAGGGCGTCCAGAACCTTGCGACATATAACGAGAGGATGGCGGAGCTTCGGGACAACGGCGAAGTCCTGACCGAGCAGGTCGCGACCGGAACCGATACCGAGACCGGCGCCATCATTTACGAAACGCGAAGCATGGACCTGTCCGATATGCCCTACCTTGTCCTTGTCATAGACGAGATGGCCGACCTTATGATGACCGGCGGCAAGGAGGTCGAGGCCTGCTTGCAGCGCCTTGCCCAAAAGGCGCGCGCGGCCGGTATCCACGTCGTCATCGCGACCCAGCGCCCGAGCGTCGAAACCATAACCGGCGTCATCAAGGCCAATTTCCCGACCCGCATAAGTTTCCAGACGCTTAGCGCCATCGACAGCATAACCATCCTTGCGACCAAGGGCGCCGAGCAGCTTCTGCCCGCGGGCGACATGCTTTATCTTGAAGGCGGCCGCGCGCCGGTCCGAATACACGCGGCCTTCATCAGCGGCGCCGAAGCGCACGCAGTCGCCGAACACCTGCGGAAACAAGGCGAGCCCGAATATATGGAAGGCATAGGCGAGGACGAGGATGGCGCCGCGGGCGCGGGCTATTCAATCCCGGGCCTTAAACCATCGAAAGACGACAAGGACGACGCGCTTTACCGCCAGGCCGTCGAAGCCGTAATCCGCGACAAGAAACCGACGACCAGCTATGTTCAGCGGGTGCTCCGCGTCGGATACAACAAGGCCGCGACCTTTATCGAGCGCATGGAGAAAGACGGCGTGATAACCGCCCCCGACGGCAACGGCAAAAGGCATATTAGGTAATGGCCGCGTCGTTCGAAATCATAAAAACCTATTTCGTTCCAGGCTTCGAAACGAACACGATTCTTGTTTCGAACGGCGGCGACGCCGCCCTGGTCGACCCGAACGGAGACAGGCGAATTTTGGAAAAGGCTGCGGCCGGCAGGAACCTTCGCGCCATATATCTTACCCACGGCCATTTCGACCATATATCCGCCGCGAACGGCTGGAACGTGCCCGTTTATATGTCCGCGCTTGATATTCCCGTCGCGCGCGGTTTTAGCGATATGATTCTGCGCCAGGCCGGCTATGATGCGCTGGGGGAAACCATAGATATGAAGCCGGGCGAAACCGAATTCCTGCCCGGCCTGCGCGCCCGCGCGATGGCGGCGCCCGGCCATTCGCCCGGCCAGCTGTGTTTTTATTTCGAGCCCGAGGGCGTTTTCCTGTCCGGCGATTTTATTTTCGACGGCGCCGCGGGCCGCACCGATTTATTGGGCGGCGACCCGGCCGCTATGGGAAAATCTTTGGAAGAATTCAAAAAAATGAATATCCGCGCCCGCGTCATCCCCGGCCACGGCCCGGAATTCAATCTCTGATTATAAAATTCGGGAACAGGGCGCGCATCGCGTCTTTGTCGAACAATTCGGAAAATCCGGCGGGCGCGTCTTTTTCCGCAAGGCCGACGGTGTTCACTTTCTGCACCGCATAGTTTTTGACGCCCTTCGCGCTTAAAAGTTTTGCAAGTTCTTCCAATGATTTTTTGGAAATGAACCGCGAATCAAGGGTCGTTCTGATTTCGAATTCGCCGCCCCGGGCCAAAAGCAGGGAGAGCGATTCCATAACCTTTTCCCATGCGTCGATTCCGGTCAGAGCCGCATAATTGTCCCGGTCGGTCTTTATATCCATCCCGACCCAGTCGATGTGCGGCAGCAATAAGGCGAGTTTGTCCGGCAGCGTGCCGTTCGTATGCAGTCCGATTTTATAATTCATTTTTTTGATTTCGGGAATCGCGGCCGCCAATGATTCGGCCTGCAATGTCGCTTCGCCCCCGGAAAAGACCACGGCGTCCAATTTGCCGGCCCGCCTGGTCAAAAAATCCGTAACGCGCCGCCAGTTGTCGCCCGCGCGCTTTATATCTGTTTCGTCCGTTTCCAATATTTGAGGGTTCGAGCAATGTTTGCATCTAAGATTGCATCCGCATAGGAATACAACCGCGGCCACCTTGCCCGGATAGTCTATCGTGGTGAAAGGGGTCATGCCCCCGGCAATCGGGGAATTTATGCCGCCATTTTCGCGCATTCGCCGAATTCCTTCGCCATTGCCTTGGCTTCGGTGAAATACTTGCGGTCGTTGAATTCCGACTTTTTCCCCGGATTGAAGTTCGAGGTCGGGCGCATATATCCCATGGCGCGGGACCAGTTTTCGCATCGGGTTCTTTTTGGGGCGCTTAGCTCGTTCGCGAATTTTTCCATTTTCCTCTCCTTTTTTATTCCAAGTTCGTGCTTTTTTGTTTAAGTATTTCCGAATCGCAGGTCGGGCAGTATTCGTGCATGCCCGTAAGATAGCCGTGCTTCGGGCAAATCGAGAAGGTCGGCGTGAGCGTTATATAAGGCACGCGGTAATTCTCGAATATCTTTTTGACTATGTCGCGCGCGGCCTTTCCGGAACTCAATCTCTCGCCCATATAAAGGTGCAGGACGCTTCCGCCCGTGTATTTCGTCTGCAATTCGTCTTGAAGGTCCAATGCTTCGAACATATCGTCCGTGAAGCCCGTGTGTATCTGGCTGGAATTGGTGTAATAGGGCGCGTCCTTCGGTCCGGCTTGCAGCATCTTGCCGCCGTAGATTTTAAGGTCTTCCTTCGCGAAGCGATACGTGCTGCCTTCGCCCGGGGTGGCTTCCAGATTATACATCTGTCCGGTTTCGGCTTGGAATTCCTGCATCTTGCCGCGGATATGGTCCATGAATTCAAGCGCCATCTTCTGGCCGCGCGGGTCGGTCAAATCGAATTCGTCGTTGGTGAAATTCCTTATCATCTCGTTCACGCCGTTTATCCCGATGGTCGAGAAATGGTTGCGCAAACTGCCCAGCCAGCGCTTGGTGAAGGGATAAAGCCCCGCGTCCATAAGCTTTTGGACGGTTTTCCTTTTGATTTCGAGCGAAGATTTCGCAAGGTTCATCAGCTGGTCCAGGCGGTAGTAAAGCCCGTCCAAATTGCCCTTGAAATTATAGCCCAAGCGCGCGCAGTTGATGGTGACGACCCCGATGCTTCCGGTCATTTCCGCCGAGCCGAACAGGCCGTTTCCGCGTTTAAGCAGCTCGCGCACGTCGAGGCGCAGGCGGCAGCACATGCTGCGCACGTCGGACGGCTTCATGTCGGAATTGATGAAGTTCGAGAAATAGGGCATTCCGTATTTCGCCGTCATTTCGAATATGAGGTCCGCGGTCGGGCTGTCCCAGTCGAATTCCGGCGTTATATTGTATGTCGGCATCGGGAAGGTGAAGGGGCGGCCCTGTTCGTCGCCGCGGGTCATGACCTCTATATACGCCTTGTTCACCATGTCCATTTCGGCCTGCAAATCGGAATATTTGAAGTCCGCGTATTCGCCGCCGATTTTGGGGCGCTGGTCGGCAAGGTCTTTCGGGCACACTATGTCGAAGGTGAAATTCGTGAAGGGCGTCTGGGTGCCCCAGCGCGACGGGACCGAAAGGTTGAACACAAGCTCTTGAATCTTCTGCTTCACTTCCTTATAGTCCATATTGTCTTTCTTGATGAATGGCGCAAGGTAAGTGTCGACCGAGCTGAATGCCTGCGCGCCCGCCCATTCGTTTTGAAGCGTGCCCATGAAATTCACCATTTGGCCGACGGCGGCGGAAAGGTGTTTCGGCGGGCCCGCCTCTATATGGCCGGGAACGCCGTTGAATCCTTCTTCGAGCAATTTGCGCAATGACCAGCCCGCGCAGTATCCCGACAGCATGGATAAATCGTGTATATGGAAGTCGCCGTTCCTGTGCGCTTCGCCGATTTCGGACGGATAGACCGAGCTAAGCCAATAATTCGCTATAACCTTTCCGGAAAGGTTCAGAATCATTCCGCCCAATGAATAGCCTACATTCGCGTTTTCCTTGACGCGCCAGTCCATCTGGTTCAGATATTCCGACACCGATTTTTCAACGTCCACCATCTGTCTGGCCTGGTTGCGCTTTTCGCGGTAAAGGATATAGTCCTTGGCGGTTTCATAGTGCCCGGCGCTAAGCAGGGTCTGTTCGACTATGTCCTGTATCTTTTCTATGAAGACGGCCTGGTCGGCCTTGTATTTATGGTTTATGACGTCTATGACGCTGTTTGTAAGCTCGGCCACTTGTTTTTCGGTGAAGGGGGTGGTCGCGCGCCCGGCCAAATCTATCGCATGGGATATTTTCGATACATCGAATGGGACGACGACCCCGTCGCGTTTTATGATGTTTTTCGGTATGGCGCTCTTGAACTTTTCCAAAATCCTGCCCTTTTTGCCTATTTCCGCCAAAAAATCAACATATGGTGATGATTCGGCCCCACAGACACAAGATATAGTATTTTTTAGCGATTCGCGTCAGGAATTTTTTCAATTTTTCACTTTTTTCGCTTGAAGTTTGAAAAAACAATAACTTATCGGCTTTTTTATTTTTGATTTTTCCGCCGCAAAATTTATTTTTGTCCATTGTTTTTGGGAAAAGGGAATCTTTTGGCAAGAATGGCTTGCTGATGCGCCCGAATTTTAGTAATATTCATAAATCCGAAGGGTAAAAATCATGAAATTCGACATCGTTATTTTGGGCTCTGGTCCCGCGGGTCTGGCTTCTGCCTTGTATTCGGGCCG
>JAIRRC010000008.1 GCA_031256175.1 Rickettsiales bacterium | reverse complement strand
CTTATATTGGTCGGCCATCAGGTAATACAGGCTCTTGCCAGAGTCCGCCTTGTCCAAGCCATAATATTGCTTGCGGCCTGGAATAAGCTGTATATTCACTCTGGTATTGTCGTCCAAATCCAGGAAGTTCTGGACGCGGTTGGCCATCATTTCGGACTGCGCCATCATTTGGGCGGTAAGGGGCATCTCTTCCGGTTTCAGATTGTCGTCGCTGCCGCGCAGGGACAATAAGTCGGTGTCGTTGTTGTAAATCAGATACTTGACATTGTCCGCATTGACGAAGTCGAATGCAGATGAGCTGCCGGCTGATGAAGATGAGCTGCCGGATGAAGACATCGCGCTGTTTCTTAGCGCTTCGGTGGAACTGGAAAAGTTGGTATTGGGCATGGCGGAACTCCTTTTTTGTTTTTAACATTATGACATAAAACCTAGTTCGAAACCATATGTTTTTCGTGCGCGGCCAGGGCGATGGACGGAAGATTCTTTCATCCTTTCAGGCGGTTGTTGCACACCAGGCACTTTGTCAGAACCAGTTTGTTCTTTATAAGATTTTCATAGCGGTCGTTGTCGCCCAGAATTCCGTCGGGGATGTCCTGGTTCAAAAGGGTGAAGACCCTGTGATTTTTATAAAGGATTGCGAAATGGGGGCAAAGCTCGTAATTCGAACATATCGCAACTATCATATCTTGCCTTTCATCATCTCCATAAGGCCGGACATGCCGCCCATGGAGCTCAGCTGCTTCATTTGTGATTTCATCTTGGCGTAATTGTCCAATAGTTTTTCGACGTCGCGGACGGAAACACCGCTACCCTTGGCGATGCGCTGCTTGCGCGAAGCGAAAATGATGTCCGGTTGCGCGCGTTCGCGCGGCGTCATGGAAAGTATGATTGCTTCTTGTCTTCCGAAATTAGAATCGTTTAATTTGTCTTTGATACCAGCTGATAATTTGCCGGCGCCCGGAAGCATCTTCAAAATACCCCCAAGCGACCCTAATTTCTTGATTTGCCGAATTTGCGCCAGCATGTCGGACAGGTCGAACTGCCCGCTGAACATCTTTTCGGTCATATTTTGGGCCTGGGCCTCGTCGATGTTCGCCTGGGCTTTTTCGACCAGGCTGACGATATCGCCCATGTCCAGAATACGCGAAGCGATGCGGTCGGGATAAAATTGTTCGAGCGCGTCCACCCCCTCGCCCGTGCCGGTGAATACGATGGGCGCGCCGGTTTCATACTTCATGCTAAGGGCGACGCCCGCGTTCGCGTCGGAATCGGCGCGGGTCAGGATGATGCCTGTTATGCCGACCGCGGTGTTGAACTCGCGCGCGACGTCCACCGAAGTTTGCCCCATCATGGCGTCGGCTGTAAGCAAGACTTCGTCGGGCTTCGCGAGGGTTTTGATGTCGCGCAGCTCGTCCATAAGCGCGGCGTCGATTTGCGTCCGCCCGGCCGTGTCGATTATTATGATGTCTTCTTTCGACGCAAGCGCGCGCTTGGCGGTGTCGATTGGTTTCTCGTTGGCAATGATTGGGAGCGACCGCGCCCCTGCCCGCGCCGCCAGCATTTCCAGCTGTTCCTTCGCGGCCGGCCGGTAAATATCCGCGCTTGCCAGAAGAACCGACTTGCCCTGCGCGGAAAACCATTTGGCCAGCTTGGCCGCGCTGGTGGTCTTGCCGGTTCCTTGCAGCCCCGCCATCAAAATAACGTGCGCTTTGGTCAAATTTTGTGCCGAACCGCCCAAAATTTCGACCAATTCGTCATAAACCAACTTTGCTATTTGCTCCCCGGCATTTACGCCGGCGATTAGTTTAATTCCGACTGATTTCTCTTTGATACCAGCTGACATTTTCTTGACCACCGGCAAAGCGACATCGGACTCTAAAAGAGCGATTTTTATCTCGTCCAGGGCGTCGTCCAGCACATTTTCGGTAAGCTTGCCCTTTATCTTCGCAAACGCCGAATTCAACCTTTTCGTAAGCACATCAAACATTTTTTATCGCCTCTAAAATTTCTGTAAATTGGGTATAGCCGGATTCGGAGTTTAAGTGGCCGCCGTTCGGGACTATGGTTAATGGCGCGCCCAGCCCGTCCGCCACCTTTTGCGCCGCCGCCAATGGGACATAAGGGTCGTTGTCGCCATGGAAAATTGCGACCTGCCCCGCGTTCCTTCTTATCTTTTCCCAATCGAATTTATGGTTCGTGAAGGTTTCGTTCAAATTGTCGAAAAATTCATTGCCCAATTTATCGACGAATCCGCTGACCAGAATGGAACCAGCGGCGGGCGCGTCCAGCGATTCCAAAATATGAAGCAGAAAAGTCGCGCCGCACGAATGCCCGACAAGGATAGTATCCGGTCCGATTGGCGGCAGGGCTTTTTTCCAATTTTCCAGCGACTGGCCTTCCGGCGACGGAAGTTTCGGAATAAAAACGCGGTGTCCGTCCGCTTCGGCCCGCGCCGCCAGCCATGGAAACCAATTCCCGTCCGGCGAACCGCAAGTCCCGTGCAAAATCACTATATCGCGCTTCATAAGTATCTCTTCAAGAATCTTGCGGTTTCGGATGATTTGTTCTTTATGATTTCTTCCGGCGTGCCGCATGCGACGATTTGGCCGCCCGCGTCGCCGCCCTCGGGCCCAAGGTCTATTATATGGTCGGCGGTTTTGATGACTTCCAAATTGTGTTCTATGACCACGACGCTGTTCCCGGAATCGACCAGTTTGTGAAGCGATTCCAAAAGCATTTCCACATCCGCGAAATGCAGGCCCGTTGTCGGCTCGTCCAATATATATAATGTGCGGCCGGTCGAAACGTGCGCCAGTTCTTTCGCCAGCTTCACCCTCTGCGCCTCGCCCCCCGAAAGTTCTAAACTGGATTGGCCGAGAGAAATATAATCGAGGCCGACTTCGCGCAGTTTTTCCAAGCGCTTCCTTATCGCCGGAACGTTCGCTAAGAATTTATAGGCGTCGAACACGCTCATGTCCAGCACGTCGGCGATATTCTTGTCGTTGTATTTGACTTCCAGCGTATCGCTGTTGAAGCGCCGCCCCTTGCAGGCGTCGCACTCCACATAAACATCGGCCATGAAGTGCATTTCTATCCGTTTCACGCCGTCGCCTTGGCAAGCCTCGCACCGGCCGCCCTTCACATTGAACGAGAAACGGCCGGGCGCGTATCCGCGCGCTTTGGCCATCGGCAGCGCCGCGAAGAATTCGCGTATCGGGTTCCACAAGCCCGTATAAGTCGCGGGATTACTGCGCGGGCTGCGCCCGATGGGCGACTGGTCTATGTCGACGACCTTGTCGACGTGTTCCAGGCCCGCGATGGATTTGTGTTTTCCGGCGCGCACTTTGGAACCATATATGTTGCGCATGACGGCCGGATATAAAGTGTCGGTTATTAGGGTCGATTTTCCCGAACCGGAAACACCGGTTATGCAGACGAATTTGCCAAGCGGAATTTCCGCCGTTAAATCTTTCAAATTATTTTCGGCCGCGCCGACGATTTTAATCGATTCGCCGCTGCCCTTTCGGCGCCGCGCGGGCACCGGAATTTTCTTCGCGCCGGACAGGTATTGGCCGGTCAGGGAATTCTTGTCGGCGACGACTTCCGACGGCAGACCTTGCGACACTATGTGCCCGCCCATCGCGCCCGCGCCCGGCCCGATGTCGATAAGCCAGTCGGCCGCGCGCATTGTGTCTTCGTCATGTTCGACCACGATAAGCGAATTGTCCTTGTCGCGCAGCTGATACAAGGTTTTAAGAAGCCGTTCGTTGTCGCGCTGGTGCAAACCTATCGACGGCTCGTCCAGCACATAAAGCACGCCCGAAAGCCCCGACCCTATTTGCGACGCAAGCCGGATTCGCTGCGATTCGCCGCCCGAAAGCGTGCCCGCCGTGCGGTCCAATGTGAGATACCCAAGCCCCACGTCCGCCAGGAAATTCAAGCGGTCCGTAATTTCGCGCAGTATGGGCGCCGCGATTGTCGCGCTCGATTTCGGAAGCTTTCCGGGCAGCGCCGCGAACCAGTCCAGCGCTTTCGTTATGGACATCGCTGTCGTCTCGGAAATGTCGAGCCCGCCGATTTTGACGCATAGTGATTTCACCCCAAGCCGCTTTCCGCCGCACATCTGGCAGCTGGTTTGCGTCTGGTATTTTTCAAGCTCGTATTTCATGAAGGACGAATCGGATTCCTTATAGCGGCGCTCCAAGTTCGGAATCACGCCTTCGAACGGCTTGGAATATTCGTATCCGTTCCAGTTTATGGCGACGGGCGTTTCGCCGGTGCCGTATAAAATCATGTTCTGTTGCTGCGCGGACAAAGATTTCCAAGGCTTGGACAGCGGAATGCCGAACGCCTTGGAAAGCGCTTCGACTATATGCTCGTATTGCGTAATCATTCCGCCGCGCGACCAAGGCGCGATTGCGCCGCCGCGTATGCTAAGCGTCGGGTTCGGTATGACCAGTTCCGGCGACATCTTGAATAAAACGCCCAGCCCGCTGCATTCCGGGCACGCGCCCGCCGGGGCGTTGAACGAGAACATCTTTGGCTCTATTTCCGGAAGGGAAAATCCCGATTCCGGGCACGCGAAAATGGACGAGAATAAAATGTCTTCGTCTGTGTCGAGGCGCTGCACCATGACGATATTCGGCACCAAACGGAACGAAGCCTCTAACGAAAGGGCCAAGCGTTCGCGCATGTCGGCGCTTACGACCATGCGGTCGACTATGACGGATATGGTGTGTTTTTTGTTCTTGTCCAAAACCGGCGCGGCGGTTATGTCGTCGTATGTTTTGCCGTCGATGATGGCGCGGCGGAAGCCCTGCTTGGCAAGGAACGCCAGCTCTTTCCGATACTCGCCCTTTCGTTCGCGCACCAGGGGCGCCATGATGAAAATCTTGGTGCCCGCGGGCAGCGCCATCGTCTGGTCGGCCATCTGCTGGATGGTTTGCGAAGAAATCGGCTTGCCCGTCATGGGCGAATAGGGAATTCCGACGCGCGCCCAAAGCAGCCGCATATAGTCGTAGATTTCGGTAACCGTTCCCGTGGTCGAGCGCGGATTGTGCGAAGTCGTTTTCTGTTCGATTGAAATCGCGGGCGCAAGGCCTTCTATTGAATCGAGTTCGGGCTTTTTCTGCATATCCAGAAATTGGCGCGCGTATGACGAAAGGCTTTCGACATAGCGGCGCTGGCCTTCGGCGTAGATTGTGTCGAACGCGAGCGACGATTTCCCGGAACCGGACACGCCGGTTATGACGACCAGCTTATTTTTCGGAATGTCGATGTTAAGGTTTTTAAGGTTGTTCTCGCGCGCCCCCCGGATGGAGATGTATTTTATGC
>JAIRRC010000017.1 GCA_031256175.1 Rickettsiales bacterium | reverse complement strand
CCGCGAAAAGGCCAACAAGTATTTCGACCCATTCGAGGAAGTCGTCGCGCGAGTCGAGGACGTGGTGTTCATGGGCGAGGCTTTGGGCGCCGACCTGTCCAACGTTTATCTTCTGTTCGCGGGCGGGTGCCATCAATGGGGGCTTTTCACACAAGGCGAAAAAGGAATTCCCACCAGGATTCTTCCCCCGGGCGAGGAAGTCCTTATGGAATTTTCCAAGTCGGATGGCGGACCGAGGAAGGACGGGCTTGAAGTTCGCTGCGCAGACAAGGACACAACCATGGCCAGCAAAGGCGGAGTTTTCGGGCGCCGCCGCGCGAACCCGGATGCCGTCGACGCAGAACCATTAAAGGACGCCCTGTCCGTCGTCGACCGGAAAAACCAATGCTACTGCGCCGCAGAGGAAAAAAAGAGGGAAACTATTTGCATTCTGAGTATTGCGAACGACGGAAGCTGCGAAAGGGATACCGGCAATAATATCAGGATAAATTCCTTATTCACTTTATGTCCGGTGCATGCCAACAACATAAACGGCGAGCCGGATACTTCCAAGAAGGACAAGGGCATTTGTTTCGAGGGTGCGGGCTCGGTCGACAAGGACACAATTTCCCGCCGCGCGGGCGCCATCGCGCGCGAGATGTATACCCAATACAACAGGCTTGAAATCGTAACGAAGCAAATCCGCACCATGGTGCAAAAAGCTGTATTGGTCGCCCATGACGAGGCCGCGGGACAAGCGGGCGGCGCGTCCATGGACCGATATACCATGTGTCTTGGCGGCGACAGGGTCAGTTCCCTGGAATGCCTTATAAACGAGACGAGCACGCTTATTCAGCAGGTCAGCGGCGGCACCCGCCCGGACACCGCGATGATTGAAAAGTGCAAGGTGCTTATGGACCGCGCAAGCGCGCCAAAGGAAGATGTGCAAAAATGCGGCACCAATCCGCAGACCATGGTGCAGGGCTTGGCGAAGTTGCAGAGCTCTTTGCAGGACAAGGTGGCCAACGAAAAGCGGCTTGACGCCGCCGCAGGCGCGACGCGGATTCTCGCGCAGTAATTAATAACGATATTTACAAATTGAGATGCCGACCTTCGTCGGCATGACAATGGAAAATAGTTTATTATACAATGGACCCCGTGCTTCCACGGGGTGACGAGTGTGGATGAGGTCCCGGGTCCCAGCCTTCGCCGAGGCTTCGGCGGGCAGGCAAGCCCGGGATGACAATGAGGGTTAGGCCGGGGATGACAAAATACGTTGGAGTTTTTGTCAAAGTGTGGTATTATAAGGATATATACAAATTGAGATGCCGACCTTCGTCGGCATGACACATGAAGGGGTTGTGATATGATTACGGATATGATGGCGAAGATTGGTTTCAATTTCCTTAACAGCGGCATGATGCAATTCATCGCAGCTTTCGGCGCCGCGTTTTTGATTATGTTATTCGCCGGGGATGGATTTATAAATAAGATGCGAAAATGGCAGGGCAAGGGACAACCCATTCGGACCGACGGCGTGAAAGCCCATATGGCCAAGGCGGGCACCCCAACCATGGGCGGTATTCTTATCATCGGCGCCATTCTGATTTCGTCGTTCCTGTTTATGGACCTTGGGAATCCCATTCCTTACATCGCGCTTGCGGCTTTGCTCGCGTTCGGCGCAATCGGTTTCGCAGACGATTATGGCAAGGTCAAAAAGTCCAACGCCTATTCCGGATTGTCCGCCCGCGCGCGTCTTATCATTGAAGGTTTCCTTGCTGTCGGCCTCGCGTTCGCAATCGATTCCGTCATGCCCGCTTATGTTCCGTCCACCAGCCTTTTCCTGCCGTTCCAAATCATACTGCCGCTCGGCATTTTCTATTTCGTTTTCGCTTATTTCGTCATAGCGGGAACCGCAAACGCTTCGAACATCACAGATGGTTTGGACGGAATGTTCTCCAAAATCTTCCTTACAATCATGTTCGTCATGATGGTCGCGCTGGTTTCCATAACCCGCATGGATTTCATGATGATGGCGCCTTACCTTCCAGACAACGCCGCTTTATTCCCGATTTTCGGCGCGGCAATCGGCGCCGTGCTTGGGTTCCTTTGGTTCAATTCCGCGCCCGCCCAGATTTTCATGGGCGACACGGGTTCCCTTGCGCTGGGCGGTTTCCTTGGAACTTCCGCCATGCTGATGAAGAGCGAAATCATCATGGGCGTCGCTTCCCTTATGATGGTCGCGATATTGATGTCGTCGTTCCTGCAAATCTATTATTACAAGCTGACCGGCGGAAAGCGCCTGTTCAAGATGGCGCCGCTTCACCACCATTTCGAGCTTTCCGGCTGGGCCGAATCGAAAGTCGCCACGCGGTTCTGGATTGTCAGCATTCTGTGCGCCGGTCTTGCGCTGGCGCTGCTGCGCGGATAAGCGCATGCGTTTCCGCCGCCGCGACCCAAGCTTCCTTACCCGCTGGTTCTTCCAGACCGACCGCGAGATTCTTTCCGCGGTTTTCATCCTTGTCGGAGTCGGAATCTATATGCTTGTCGCCGCCGGCGGATACGCCGCTTCGCGCATAGGACAGCCGCCGCTGTTCTTCTTCTGGAAGGCCATGCTGCCCATGCTTGCCGGAATCGCGGCGCTGTTTTTCTTTTCGTTCCTGAGCAGGAAACAAATCTTATGGCTTGGCGCGATACTGGGCGCGATTACGGCCGCTTTGGTTCTGGCGACGCTTGTTTCGCCCACTTGCATCAAGGGCTCGTGCAGGTTCTTTTCGATTGCGGGATTCCAGGTTCATCCATCCGAATTGCTTAAACCTTTCTTCATCCTTATGACCGCGGTGTTTCTGGCAAGCAAGCCGAAATGGGACAAGTTCGGGTGGCCTTTATATATAGCAATCGCCGCGCCGTTATTGATTACGATTCTTGTCCGCAAGGATTTCGGCATGACACTTATATACGCCGCGGTGTTTTGGGGAATGCTTTTTTTCGCGGGCTATGGATGGAAGATTCTGGTATTGGGCGCCGGCGGAATCGCCGCGCTTGGCATGGGCGCGCTTGCCTTCATGCCGCATTTGCAAAAGCGAATCGCAGGCGGCGACGGGTATCAAATCAGCAAGGCGCTGGACTCCATCCGGTCCGGCGGATTCATCGGCCGCGGAAACAGCAGCTATGTCAAATCCGACCTGCCCGACAGCCACACCGATTTCGTTTTCGCCGCTTTCGTCGAGGACCGCGGGATTATCCTGGGCATAGGATTGCTGGCCATCTATTTCTGGCTGATGTTCCGCATTCTGAAACTTATGCGCGGCATGACCGACATGACGACAAAGCTGGTTTGCGGCGGCACCATCGCGCTTATCACCATGCACCTGGCGCTGAACATCGGCACGACGCTGAACTTGACGCCCGCCAAGGGAACGATACTTCCGCTGGTGTCATATGGCGGAAGCGCGTTCATTTCCATGTGCGCGGTATTCGGCATTTTGCTTGGGATGATTCGGGGATATAAATTTTACAAAGGAGCGAAGAAATGAAAATATGGATTGCGACGGGCGGAACGGGCGGGCATATATTTCCGGCGCTTGCCGTCGCGGCGGCGATTGTTAAGAATGAGTCGGCTTCGCCGACGAGTTCGCAAACAATGGGCCCCGGCCTTCGCCGGGGTGACGATATAATTACAATTTCCACCGACGGGCGGGGATACGATTTGGTTATGAAGAACAAGCCCGCCGGCGCGAAGGTCGTCCGCGTTTGGGCTTCCGGCGTCGGAAACCGAAGCGCCATTGGAAAAATCGTCGCGCTTTCGAAAATCGCGCTTTCCGCCAAGGCTTTGTTTTTCCGCTTTCTAATCTCGCGGCCGGACAGGATTATCGCTTTCGGCGGGTATTCGTCCGTGCCAGCCGTTCTGGCCGGAAAAATCCTGAGGATTCCGGTTTTCCTGCACGAGCAGAATGCGGCCGCAGGCCGCGCGAACGCCCTGTCCGCAAAATTCGCCGACAAGATTCTGACTTCGTTCCCGGGCACGACCGGCCTTCCCAAAAACGCGAAGGTCGTTCTTACCGGGCTTCCGGTGCGGAGCGATTTCAAACCATCGGATTATAATAATTCAAACCAGATTCTGATTACGGGCGGGTCGCTGGGCGCCGCCATATTGCGCGATGTCGCGCCCGAAGCCATTTCCATGCTGCCCGCGGCGATTAAAAAGAATCTTATGGTTGTTCAACAGGTCGACGAGGCAAGCGTTCACCGCGTCGGTAAATTTTACGCCGCGGCCGGAATCAAGCACCGCCTGGCGCCTTTCTTCCGCGACATGGCCAGCGAAATCACCGACGCCGCGATTGTCATCGGGCGAAGCGGCGCCAGCACCATCGCAGAGCTTATGGTCGTAGGCCGCCCCGCCGTATTGGTGCCGCTTGGCATCAATCCCGACCAGATGGCGAACGCGCGCGCTTTCGAAAAGCTTGGCGGCGGAATCGTCATCGAGCAGAAGGATTTTTCGCCCAAACAGCTTTCGCGGGTTTTAACCGAATTGTTCGAGAATCCCGCCCGTTTGCAGAAGATGGCCGACGCCGCGCGTGCGCCCAACGAAGCGGTTAGGAATATTCTTCGAAATGTGTTATAATGACAGGAACAAAAGGGGATTCCCGCCTTCGCGGGAATGACAAGAGAATGAAAAATGGCGGAAACCTACACACACACACACACACACACACACACACACACATCTAAGTGTTGCTAGATTCTTACGGGCGGCCGGGATACCGGCTTTCGCCGGTATGACATTATTATTTTTCGGCGCGGCAAATGCGGCCGTCATCAGCAAGTCTTCCGTTTCGACCGGTTTTACCAGCGGCAAGAAAATCACGATGCCTGTGAACAATACCCGTTCAGGGCTTACCAACATCATGCAGAACGTTAATACCGGAAACAACAACAGCCAGGGCAATTCGGGCGGGACTACGTCCGGCGGCGGCAATACCGGCGGAAGCGGAACAATGTCGCCGGGCACCGCGGCCCTTGAACACCGCATGGACAAGTTCGAGCAAGCGGTCGACAAAGAATTCGACGTCGTGTATGGAATCATCGACGCGCTTACCTTAGAAAAAGGCGACAAGGGCGACGCCGGCGAGCAGGGCGTTCAAGGCATTCAGGGAATCCAAGGAATCCAGGGCGAGCAAGGCATAGAAGGACCGCAAGGCCCGCAGGGAATTCAAGGCGACAAGGGCGAGGTCGGCGACAAAGGGGACAAGGGAGAGCCCGGGTTAGACGGGACGCTTGGCGCCCAAGGTCCCAAGGGCGACACCGGTCCGCAGGGCGACAAAGGGGACAAGGGCGATACCGGCGACAAAGGGGACAAAGGTGATACAGGGGACGCCGGTCCGCAGGGAATTCAAGGCATTCAGGGCGCGCAGGGCATTCAAGGCGAAAAGGGCGACGCCGGCGACAAAGGCGACAAGGGCGAGCCCGGCGATTCCTATTCGCTTGCGCCGTGGGCAAAGGCGCCGGTCAAGCCGTCATATGATTATATGGAAATAACCGGCGTGCCGAACCTTCATTCAGTCGCAATCAGCGGAAACTATCACGACCTTAACAACCTTCCCGCCATTCCATCCGTCGCGGGTTTGGCGACCGAGGCATATGTCGATGTCGCCATCAATGCCAAGGCCGGCGACCTGGCGCACGATGTCGCAGTCGCCATCGCCGACGTATCCGGGCTTGCGCATATCGCGACGACCGGCGACTACAATGACCTGACAAACCGGCCGGCCATTCCCAGCGTGGCCGGTTTGGCCAGCGAGGCTTTCGTGAACACCGCCGTCGCTTCGGCCAACGCGGGCGTTCAAAACAATATAACAACCATGCAAGACCAAATCGACGTTCTGCATCCTGTGGCGTTCAGCGGCAGCTACAACGATTTGGACGATAGCCCGGCGATACCAAGCATCGTCGGCTTGGCGACGGAAAACTTCGTCTTGTCCAACATAGACATGGCGGCGCCGAACTATGCGACCGCCGCGCAGGGCGCAAAGGCCGACAGCGCCGTCCAGCACGACGAGATTGCGGATTTCGCCACTTTGAATTTCGTCGAAACGACTTTGGACAGCAGGATAGCCGACGCAGTCGCCGCGATAGATATTCCGGAACAGGTTCAGGCCAACTGGGCCGAGGCGGACACCGCGGCGCCGTCCTTCATTCAGAACAAACCGAATCTGTTCAGCGGGAACTATAACGACCTGACGGGCAGGCCGGTCATTCCCGCTGCGCAGATTCAATCGGACTGGAACCAGGCGAACGCCGCGTCTTTGGATTATATCAAGAACAAGCCGGCTATTCCAAGTATCGCAGGTTTGGCGACGGAAGCGTGGGTGAAGCAATATGTCAAAGACTATCTGGACAGCCTGACGCCGGTGTTTTCAATCATAGACGCGATTAATGCGGACTATCCGAATATATTCACATACGACCCGACGTTCATGTCTTCGCATCCGAATTATAATGGCCAGAGCGTTTATTACGACGCGAGTTGGTATCAGAATTTCGTCAACGCTTTGCCGGGCTATCATATGCAAAGCATGTGCAGCAATACGGCGGGAACTTATCAGAATGTCGGCAATCCGGTTTATAACTCAAGCGGCAGCAACTGCTGGTGCAGGTTGAAAAGAAGTTCTGATGGAAAAAACGGCGCGTTCGTGTTCAACTGCCCGAATTCGCCCGCGTCGGATTGCGCGCGGGATTGCGCCAATCTTTGCGCGAATAGCGCGGCCGCCGCTTCCGGTTTCCGGTCGTCGTTGCTTTCCTTGTTCTGATTCCTGTTTACGTAATTCGCAGAACGGAGAACGAGGGGGGTGTGGGGGCACGCCCCCACACTTTTTTTACCTTTTTCGGGCTTGACTTTTATAATTATTGTGGATACAATAAATAGAAACAAAGAGGGATTGCGTGATATACGAATGGGATGAAAAGAAACGCAAGGCGAACATCGAAAAACATGGGCTGGATTTCGCACTTGCGTCGCAGATAATGGAAGCCGACGCTATGTCGGATATTTTAGACGACCGATTCGATTATGGCGAGGAAAGGCATTTAGCTTATGCAAAAGTAGGTGGAGTGTATTTATGCCTATGTTATGCGCCAAAGCACGATGATACAATACGCGTAATATCATTGCGACGCGCACACAAGAAAGAATGGAGAAAACTAAAATGACGATAAAAATATATACAAGAGAACAAATCGCCAAGATGAAAGATTCGACCGATTGGGGCCGCGTCAAGAAAATAAAGGACAAGGATATCGATTTTTCCGATATTCCGATGGCTGTGCCGGAAATGCTAAAAAAAGCCGTTCGATACAGCAGGGGGCGGCCCGTAAAGGAAAACAAGAAGACCGCGCTGAATCTGCGTATCGACCCGGAAATCGTCGTCGCTTTCAAGAGCACAGGGCCGGGATGGCAGACGCGAATCAACGACGCTTTGCGCCAGGTTTTACAACTGCGAAGCCTTTTATAGCAGGCGCGCGGGCACGTTCCCACGATTTTTCATTTGTCATTCCCGCGAAGGCGGGAATGACAAGGGAAGCGGGAATGACAATGGGGTAAGGTGGAACCTTCGCGGGAATGACAAGGGAAGCGGGGGTGACAAATGGTAGCCGGGATGGCAATTATTATCCTTTAATCCCGGTCATGCGTTTCAATCTTCCCATGCGCAGCTTTTTCTGCAAGTTATAGGTGCACGCGTGTTTCATCCAGCCGTAGGCGGCGGCGACTTGGCCGCGCAGGTTTTCCATCTTATGCGCGGGGATTTCCTTCATTGCGCCGATTCTCCGCAAATTCCCGCACATCTTTTTCGCCGTGCGTTTCCTTATCATCACGAACGACGGGAAATGTCTGTATCCGACGAAGTCCAATCCGCTTTTCACCGGAAAAATTTCCGACTTCGAAAATTCCAGGTCCAGGCGGTCGCGGATGAAATCTCCGATTTCGCCGCGCCATTCTTTCAGCTGCCGTTTATCGTCGCTGAACAAACAGAAATCGTCGCAATATCGCAGGTAGCATTTGCATCCAAGCCGCCGCTTTATGAACACGTCCATATCGTGCAGGTAAAGGTTACCCATCCATTGGCTGCAAAGGTTCCCAATCGGCATGTTCCGTCCGCCGGGAATCGAATAGATGACACCGCGCAAGATTTTCAGAATCCCGGGGTCCTTCACGAATCTTCCCGCGACTTCGGACATCGCGTCGTGCCTTATGCTTGGATAGAATTTCCTGATGTCGCATTTAAGGACGTATTTGTTTTTACGCGCGAACTCCATCGCGCGGCGGCTGGCAAGGTGCTGGCCGCGGCCTTTTATGCAAGCGTAGGAATCGCGGATGAAAATCCTTTCCCAAACCGGCGCCACGATGTTCATGACCGCGTGGTGGACTATGCGGTCCGGATTGAACGGAAGGATGTAAATCGTGCGGCGCTTCGGGTCGCGGACCTCCATCGTGCGGTAGGGCGAGGTTGCGAATCTGCCGGCCGCGACGTCCGCGCGTATGCGCTCCAAATTTTCCGCGGCGTTTTCCATGAAGCGCATGACGCCGGGATTCGCGCGGCGCCCCTGCGCCGCCTTGCGCAGGGCCAGCGCGAAATTCTCGGCCGAGATGAATCTTTCCCAATCCGTCATCACGAGAAGGTGAAATACTTGTCTATCTTCTTTATCGTCGCGCGGAAGGGAATTTTCTCGGCGTATTTTTTGCACTGGTCGATAAGAACGGCCGAACCGGTGAACAGGATGCACTTCTCGCCGTCCATTTCGAATTGAAGGTGAAGGCACATTGTCTGGTCGTTGGTTTTCGAAGGAATGATTTTCTGGCCGCGCACGATTATCGTTTTATTAAGGACTTCCTCTATGCGGCGCTTCTTGCCGTCAAGCGCGGCGCGCACGTCGGCGAAGTCCGAAAAATTCTGAATGTCTTCCTGCATGATTCGCTCCTTTTACATCATTCTAGGAATTCAATCGGAACATTTCAGCAGGAGAGTTATCCTATGGAAAACTTTCAGGGCCGGGGGCGCAGAAAGCGCCTGCCGGCCCGCCCGGTTATCGTATTTTCCCAGGCCAAAGGCCCGAGACGGCGGCATGTCCAGCCCTGTTTATGGCTTTGCGGCGCGCGGCCGCGTCCCCCGGGTTGGCGAAACTTTGCACACGCAGGTATCAGAAGAGGAAAGCAACGACGACCGGAAATCGGAATTGGCGGCCGCGTTATTCGCGCAATTATTGGCGCAATTCTGCGCGCAATTCGACGCGGGCGAATTCGTGTTGTTGAACACGAACGCGCCGCACCTTTGCGCGGGCTTCCCGCTTTATTGCGACATGCCCCCTTCATTCAATATTAGGAATTTATGCGATGTGGTTCCATAGGAAAGTTTTCAGCGCAATGTTCTCTTTATATAATACTGCTGCGCTATGCCGAACAAATTCGATATTGTCCAATACAGCACCAAGCCCGCGGGAAGCCCCGCGAACAGAACCACGAACACCAGTGGTATCCATTTCATGAAGCCCATCCCAGGCATTGTTGCGCCGCTTGCATTCGACGACAGCCGCATTTGAAGCCACATCGACGCGCCCATCAGTATCGGCAAGATTCCAATCGCCGGCAGCCAGCTTGGCGGCGCGTATGGCAGAAGTCCGAAAAGATTCAAAACGTTCGTCGGGTCCGCAGCGGCCAAGTCGCTTATCCACAAGAAACCCGAGCTGCGCATTTCAACCGCGATTATAAGCGCTTTATACAATGCGAAGAATATCGGGATTTGCAGCAGCATCGGCAAGCAGCCCGACATCGGGTTCGCTTTCGTTTTCGAATACAGCGACATCATTTCCTGCTGCAACCGCGCCCGGTCGTCCTTATACAATTTCTGTATCCGCTGCATTTCAGGCTGCATTTTCTGCATCGCCGCCATCGACTGATACGACTTGCGCGTCAGAGGAATCATCAATGTCCTTAGAATCAAGGTAAGGATTATTATCGCCAGGCCGTAATTCCCGACCAGGTCGTGAAGCGCCGTCAACGCCCACAGGAACGGCCGCGATAAAAACGAGAACCAGCCGTAATCTATCGTCCGCCCAACGCCCGGCATTTGGGCGTCCGCGGCGTTCAGGATTTTTTGCGATTTGGGCCCCGCGAATATGCGGAAGGCGGATTCCGACCCGGCGTTCGCGGCCGAGATGTCCGCTTGGAACCGGTCGTCGCCGATGTTTTTCATTCTGATGGTCGAGGGCGCGGACGCTTGGACTATCGTTTGCCAATACTGGTCCTCGAAGCCGGCGAACCCGTCCGCGGCGCTTTCGAACACCACGCCTTTGTCCTTCATATCCGACCAGCTTTCGCGCTCTATCTTTCCGTTCGCGCCCGCGATTCCGCCGCTTGACGCAGCCAACATCATGCCGGGTTTCTTGCCTTCGCCGCGGGTGATGCGCGCGTATGGGACCGCGTTCGCGTTCTTCGCTTTTATCGCGACGTTTATTATATAGTTATCCGAAATCGTTATCGTTTTCGTAAAGTCGCCGCCGCCTATTATTCCGAACTCTATGAATTCGCCGGGATTGGCCAGAAGCTCGACAGGCTGGTAATTCAAGAGTTTGATGTTCGAGATTCTATTGCCGGACGATGTGAGCGAGATTTCTTTCGATGCGATTGTTTCGGGCATACCCGCTGGCGCGGGATTTATTACCTGGATTCCAGCTTTCGCTGGAATGACATGGTGGGACGGGGAAAGCCACGACAGAATCAGGTAGTTTATTCCAAGGAATATCGCCAGCAGGAACGCAAGCTCTATATATTTAGGTTTTTTATTTTCCATTCCTGTATCCTTTTACCAATGCGTAGATGTAAACCATTATTCCGACGGATATGCTTATATCCGCGAAATTGAACGCAGGCCAATGCAATGCGCCCGCATGAAAATCCAAAAAGTCCACGACCGCGCCGAACCTTAGCCGGTCTATCAGATTGCCCAATGCGCCGCCGACTATCAATGTAAGCGCGAAGTTTTCCAGATTGCTTGGCCGGACGAAAAACAGCCGGTGGCCCAAGTAGCCGATGATGATTCCCGTCGCGAATATGACGACAAGCGGCGCCGCGGCGCCAACGTTCTGCAACATCGAAAAGCTTGTCCCCGGATTCCATGTAAATACCAGGTTGAAGAAGCTTGCAATCTGCGCGAACATGACCGGATACGGCACAAGCTCGTAAAATTTTCCATATAGCGGCACGCCGCCCGTCAGCAGGAAAAGAAGGCAGCCTTTCGACGCTTGGTCCGCGATTATGATTCCCAAAATCAGCAATAGTTTTTTCAACATCTGGTCAATATATCCGATGTGTTCGCGTGTGTCAATGCGATTGCTATCGCGTCCGCCTCGTCCGAAGTTTTCGGCTTGGCCCCGGGCATTAGAAGCGACACCATTTTCGCCACTTGGTCCTTGTCGCCGCGGCCCGTGCCGACCACCGCCTTCTTTATTTTCGTCGGGTCGTATTCCGCCACGCGAAGCCCCGCTTTGCCCAGCGCCGCTATCGCCGTTCCGCGCGCGTGGCCCAGCAGCAGGCTGGTCATCGGGTTCTTGCTTACAAAGGTTATTTCTATCGCGGCTTCGGTCGGACCAAATTCCGCCGCGATTTTCTGCAAGCCGTCGAAAATCGCCAGCAGGCGTTCCGGCAATGGCGCGCTTGTCTTGGGCAATATAACGCCGGACGCGATATATTTCCGCTGATTGCCCGCCGCCTCTATAATAGCCCAGCCGGTGTGCACAAGCCCCGGGTCGATTCCGATTATGCGCTTCGTCATTCCATCACCCTGCCGTTTCCGATTTCTATGAACGCCGCGCCGGGCAATCCCCCGAAGCTTGACGCCGACGTGCCGGTCATCCATATTTGCGCTTCGATTTTCGCGAATTCCGCCAGCAGCTTCGCGCGCGTGTCCTTGTCCAGATGCGCCGCCACCTCGTCCAGCAATATAACCGGCGCCGCGCCGAAAATCGCCGCTATCAGGCGCGCGTGCGAAAGCGCCAGTGACAACAGAATCATTTTCTGCTGGCCCGTCGAGCATAGGTGCGCCGGGCGGTTCATATCGACGCTTAGCACCTTGAAATCCGATTTGTGCGGGCCGTCCATAATCTGGCGGTCCGCGACCAATATGCGGTTTTCCGAAAGATACCGCGCATAATCCGTTTCGATTTTCGAAATCGGCTCGCCCGCGGCTATTCTGTCTTCAAGCCAGCCCGAGGGGGCGAGCGCGTTTTTCCCAAAGCCCGATTCAGCGCCAAAAAAATGATTGAGTTCCGCGCAGTATTTCACGCGCTCGGCCGCGACGCTGGACGCGGTTTGCATAAGGTTTTCCTCTATCGCGGACAGCCAGCCGTCTTCCGCGCCGCCGCGCAGCGCGGCCGCGCGTTCCGCCGTCAATTTCGCCAGGCGGCTTACGCGCCCCGCGTGCGATGGCGAAAATCCCGCAATCAGATGGTCGAAAAACGCGCGGCGGTCGGACGCGCCGCCATAAAACAATCCGTCTTCGCGCGGCGTTATCCAGACGGGCTTTATTATTTTCAAAAGTTCGGCCAGAGACGAGTCTTGGCCGTTGATTTTTATCGCGCGGCGCGGCGCGTCGATTGCCGCGGCGGTCGCGGCGGTGTCGCCCGATTCCAATTCCGCGTGCACGCCGAAGCCCGCGCCGGATTCGAAGGTTTGGAAATCGGAAAGCTCGGCCCGGCGAAGCCCGGCGCCGGGCGCCAGCAGGGAAATCGCCTCGATGATGTTTGTTTTGCCGCTGCCGTTGGCGCCGAACAGGACGATATGCTTCGCGCCCATGGTTTTTATCCGGGTCGATTTATGGTTGCGGAAGTTGGTTAGGGTTAGAGAGGCAATCATATTCCGGCGGCTTAATTTTTTGGTCGGGGCAACACGGTTCGAACGTGCGACCTCTTGCACCCCATGCAAGCACTCTACCAGGCTGAGCTATGCCCCGACGTTCTGAATTTATAAATCATATATGCGGGATTTTCAATATAAATAAAAACGCCCGGGATTTTTGGTCCGGGGCGTTCTCCCTTCCTTCCCGCTTGGGAAACTTTTAGGCGGCGCGCGCGTCTTTCTTCGCGGCCGGCTTCATATCCAGTATCCTCTTCGCTTCCGAAAAGACCATCGCTTTCACCCTGACCGCAAGCTCGTCGTCGTTAAGCGCTTCGACCGCAGGCTCGAAATTGTCACATTTGATTTGAAGCGCGATATAAGCGCCGGTCAATGCGTCGCGCGGCAGCTTATCCAGGCTGTCCGCCGTGCCGTTTTGAAGGCGCCCTTTCAGGCTGTCGATTTTGCCGTCCGAGCCAAGCCATGCAACGCTGGCAAGAACCTGGTCGAGCGCGGTCATTATTTGGACTAAGTTTTGTGTCATTTTTCCCCCGTTTTTTGTTTCCTTAACCGAATCATATAAAAAAACGAATCGGGGGGTCAAGTAAAAAAATCAATTTTATTTAATATTTTCTATAATTGGCGGTTTTTGACTGGCTTATGGCATGGAATTCCGTAAAATAACATAAAATTGTCATTGACAGGCATGAAAAGGAGAATGTAATATGTTGGGAGTTAGCAGAGGAAAGAATGGCGTTGTTTTTATCGTCTTTCAAAAATAGTATTGATGCGAAGGGGCGGATTTCCGTTCCGGCGGTTTTTCGCGCCGCCGCCCACGCGGAAAATTTCGGCGGCGTTGTGCTGTTCCGTTCCTTCACGGCCAAGTGCATCGAAGGTTTTTCCATGGACCGAATGGAGAAGATGGCCGCCGCGACAGACCAATTGGGCGCTTTCGACAAGACGCAGGACGACCTTACCGCCATGCTTTTCGCCGATGCGCGGCCGCTTCAATTCGACGTGTCGGGCCGTGTGGTCATTCCGGAAGATTTGCTTAAACACGCGGGGATTTCCGGGGATGCCGTTTTCGTCGGCCGCGGAAATAGTTTCCAGGTTTGGAATCCCGCCGAGTTCGCGAAGGCTCAGGGCGAGGCGCTTGGCCGGTTGCAGAAGAGCAATCCGAGTTTGAAGATATAAGGACAAAAATTTTTGGAGTTTATTACCCGCTAACGCGGGGTTTATTACTGGATGCTGGCATGCGCCAGCATGACGATAGAGTGAAAGGGATGACAAGGACCACCCCGCCTTCGGCGACTCCTCCACAGGAGGGGAACTTTATGCGGGGATGACATTTTTATTTAATGGGAGTGTTGGTTTTGTTCCTGTTGCACTTTTTCCTGCACGCTATGCGGGCGGCTTTCCACCACGCTCGCTTTCGTGATTTTGTAAATTTTCCTTTTCTTCAACTCTGATATATTTTCCGAGCCCGAAAGCCCAAGTCCCACGCGAAGACCGCCGCCCATTTTATACAACAAATCTTTCGCAGAGCCTTTGCACGGCACCACAGACTCTATCCCTTCGGGCACGAATTTCTTGTCGTCGTTCACATTGTCCTGGAAGTATCTGTCCTTCGAACCGCGCTTCATCGCCGCTATCGAACCCATCCCGCGGTATTCCTTATAAGGCCTTTTATTCGCGTCTATTTTCACTTCGCCCGGCGTTTCGTCCGTGCCGGAGAGCATATTCCCAATCATAACCGCGTCCGCGCCAACCGCCAAAGCCTTCACCATGTCGCCGGATTCCTTTATCCCGCCGTCCGCTATAATCGGCACGCGCTTGTTCAATGCCAACGACACGTCGTATATCGCATACAGCTGCGGCACGCCGCAACCGCTTACCACGCGCGTCGTGCATATGCTGCCCGGCCCTATGCCGACCTTCACCGCGCTTGCGCCGCAATCTTCGAGATACAGCGCGCCTTCGCCCGTCGCCACGTTGCCCGCAACCAGGAAAAGCCCGGGATATGCGCGGCGCAGCTCTTTCACCATATTGCCCACGTTTTTCGAGTGTCCATGCGACGAGTCTATGACCAATACGTCCGCGCCCGCGACAATCAGTTTCTCGGCCCGCTCCATTTCGCTGGCTTTCACGCCAACCGCCGCCGCGACAATGCCGCCCGCGTCCTTCACGATTTTCACTTCCGCAGCCTGCTTTTCCGGAGTCAAATTCTTATGTATCACCGCGATGCCGCCGCTTTCCGACATCGCCACGCCCATCGCGCTTTCGCTTATCGTATCCATCGCCGCCGAGAAAATCGGAAGCTGCAAGCTTAGGTCGGTGCCGTAATTGTTCCAGAGCGCGGCCTCTATCGAGGTTTCGTTCGGCGTCAATTCCGCGAACCCCGGGCGAATCAAATAATCGTCGAACGACGCGCCAGAATGGATTTTATTATTGAAAATCTTCCTGAGTTTATACGAGTAGGTATGGATTATGTTCATATCGGCTCCTTAACGCGAATAGTAATTGTCGAAGTAGTTTCTGACCAGCACCAAGGGCGTGCCCTTGTCGCCGCTGCCGCTGCACAAGTCCGCAAGGCTGCCCAGCAAGTCGGTGTATTGGCGCGGAGTCGTGCCAAGCTGATGCGTTTTATTTTTCGCGGAAATCATTTCCTTTATCGACGCTTCGCCGTCCGCGCGCGATTTGCCCGACGCGTCCATGCTGTCTATCTGGTATTTCAATTTGACTTCGTTCGGCGTGCCTTCAAGGCCGTCGGTAAATCCAGGCGACACGACAGGGTCCGCCAATTCCCAAATCTTGCCGACAGGGTCTTTGAACGCGCCGTCGCCATAGACCATGACTTCGATGTCTATGCCGAAGGTTTCCTTCGCCCATCTCTGGACCGCCTGCGCGAGCGCCTTGCAATCGCGCGGGAACAATTTCAATTTCCCCGGAGTCGCCAAGTTCGAGCCCAAAAGCCCGTAATCCGGATTATATCCGCCCTTGCCGGGTTCGTTCATGATTTCGTCCAGGCCCAAAATTTCTTCGGCCTTGTTCGTGTCCGCTATGGCTTTCTTCGTGCGATGGCGCGAGTGTATGTCCGCCGCCAAAACGTATGGCGTATGCCGCAGGATATATGTCGGGTCGTTGCTTAGCACTATATGTATATTGTTTATCGCAGGCGCGCCTTCGATGTCGCTGTTCGGATTAAGGTAGTATTTGATATAATCGACGCCCGTGAATTCGTGCTTCGTTTCGCCGAATATTTTTTGAAACTCCCAGCTTGCGAAGTTATCCGCGCTCGGGTTCACCCTTGCGGACATAATCTGCTCCGGCTTGACCAAATGGTTGCCGACTTCGTCCGACGGATACGACATTTGCAATGTTATCTGGTCGAAGCCCGCAGATATGGCGCGCAAAATTTCCGCGAACCGGTTGCGCGACATTATCGGGAACACCACGCCAAGGTGGTCCGTGTCGAATTTCGACTGCAAGTCCGACACTATTTGGCCCCGCGTCGCGTAATTGCCCTGGCTGCGCGCGACTACGGATTCGGTTATGCAAAGCACGTCGCCGTTCTGCATCGAGAAGCCTTCGCGCATCGCGTCCAGCATGGTTTGCTTTATGATTTCGACCAGGTTGTCGTTGTCGTGGATTAAGGGGGTTTTGATTCCGAAGGTTTGGACGCCGAATATGCTCATCGTAAATCCTTTTGATTAGGATTTGATTTTAGATGAAAATAGACGTTTGTCAATGATAAAGATAAATTATTTGACCCCCCCACCTGAATTTACTTCGTAAATTCAGACTCCCCCACAAGGGTGGAGTTAATTATCAAATAATGGCGATGATTTTTTTGAAGGCGTCTGCGATTGGTAAAGCGGCGGGCAAAAGGTCCGATTTTATTTCGAAGCTGCCGTTCGCGATATTCTTATCCGACGAGATTATCCTTATCGGCGCGCCGAGCAAGTCCGCGTTCGCGAATTTGCTGCCAGCCCTGTCGTCCGTCGCGTCGATAATCGTCGCGACGCCGGCCTTAGTCAATTCCGTGTAAAGTTTTTCCGCTTCCTTGCGGGCGGATTCGTCTGCGCCCAGCGTTATTATGTGGACTTTATAGGGGGCGGTTTCCAGGTTGAATACCGCCTTGGAGTCGCTGCCGGATTGTTCGAACAATGCGCCGAGGCACCGGCTGACGCCTATGCCGTAGCAGCCCATAACCGGATTTTTCCGCGCGCCGGTTTCGTCCGTATATTCCAATTTCATCGGGCGAGAGTATTTGTCGCCCAGACGGAATATATTTCCGACTTCAACCGCGCGGTGCGCCGTCAACTTCCCGCCGCATTTCGGGCAGACGAGAACGTCTTCGGCGTCTTTGTCGCCGTTCGTCAGGATTTCTTTGTTGGAGCGGTAGGTGCAATCGCCTTGTCCCCCCACCGCATCGCGCTTCGCGCTCTGCGACTCCCCCGCAAGGGGGGAGTTGTTATTTTCACAGATGTAGATAATGTCTTCGCCAGTTTCGTTCAGCCATTGGAATTCGTGCGAGAACCGGCTGCTCATATCGCCGCCGGGCGCCAGCACGTCTATAACATTATCAAGGCCTATGCGTTTGAATATTCTTTTATACGCTTCCAGGATTTTCGCGTATGTTTCGTCCAAATCCGCTTCGGTCGCGTGGAAGGAATACGCGTCCTTCATCAGGAATTCGCGGCCGCGCATTATCCCCGCGCGCGCGCGCGCTTCGTCCCGGTATTTGTCCTGTATCTGGTAAAGCGCGAAGGGAAGCTGCTTATAGCTTTGCAGGGCCGAGCGCGCGTAATCCACCACGATTTCCTCGTGCGTAGGGTTCAAGGCCAATTCCTGGCCGCTGCGGTTTTTGAATTTCAGAAGCACGTCGATGTTTTCGCGGTTCGTTTCCTTCCACAACGACGCCGGCGAAAGCACGGGCATGAAGATTTCCTGCGCGCCGACCTTGTTCATTTCGTCCCTTATGATATTCGAGATATTCTGCACGGCCGCCCAGCCGATTGACGAATACGTATATATCCCCGCCGCCGTCTGGTGCACGAAACCGCCGCGCAAACTCAATTTATGGCCGCTGGTCGTGGCGTCGCTTGGCAATTCCTTTTCGCGTTTGATAAACAGGTTTTCGATTCTCATGTTTCCCTCTTAAAATTGCGTTTCAAATGATAATAGGAACCGGCGCTCGCGGTCGTAATGTTTCCGCAAGAACGGATAGCCCCAGCTGAAATTCATCGGGCCCATCGGAGTATTCCAATAGATTCCGAATCCGTATGACGCGCGCAAGTCTTCATCCGTCAAATTCGGCTGGCCCAAAAACTTTTCATCCCTTGCCGGCGGTTTCCCCAGCACTCCGTAATCCGCGAACACGAATCCCTTCACCTGGTATTCGTCCGGAATGAATATCGGAAAGTTCAGCTGCGTCGAGCCGTTCACTTTCCACAAGCCGCCGTAGGCGTAGTTCCTGTTCATCCAATTCCGGCTTCCAACGCCCGCGTTGTCGAAGCCGCGCAGGGTTTCGCCCCCAAGGAAATATCGATACGGGCGCGCGATATAATCGTCCTGCAAGGGATACAGGTAGCCGGCGTCCAGGCCGGACTTCAACTGCCATCTGTTCTCCAAGAAATTCACCATGCCCGTTATCGAAGAATCGCCGCGCACGAATGTTTCCGTGCCGCCGAAGCCGGTATAGGCCAGCGACAATGTCCCGACCAGGCCCGTATGCGTGTTCTGCTGGAAGTCCGTATTCAGGTTCGAATAGCGCAGGGTGCTGCCCAACGTGTATAGCGAGGTGTCGTAGCTTTTCGCCTCCAAGTCCTGGATATGGTCCCACATTCCGGACAAGCGCAACTGCTGCGTCCAATTGTCCGTAAGCAGCCATCCAAGGCGCCCCGTGATTCCCGCCGTATCGCGGTTATATCCGTAAGAGCCCAAATTCTTATAATCATACACGACATAATTCACGTCGAAGCCGCCGCTTAATGCGCGCTTCCACAGATAAGGCTCGGTAAAGCTGAACGAAATCATGTCCTGATACTGCGCCGCCTGGGCCTTTATCGCGACTATCTGGCCGCGGCCCATGAAGTTCCGCTCGGTAATTCCGGCGTCAATCATGAAGCCGTTGATATTCGACCAGCCAAGGCCGCCCGACAATTCGCCAGTCGGCTGTTCCTGGACATTGACATTAAGGTTCATCAGGTTCGAATCTTCGATTCTGGTCGGCGCCATATCCACCGATTTGAAATAGCCCGTCCGCATCAGGCGCTGGCGCGACTGCTCTATCGTTTGAAGCGAAAACGGGTCTTTGGGCTTCATCATAAGGTGTCTGTTGACCACGAAGTCGAATGTCCGCGAATTGCCGGAAATGACAATGTCGTTCAGATACATGCGCGGCGATTTCTTGATTTTGAACGCAAGGTCTATCGTCAGCGAATCGTCGTGCTTCTTATGGTCTATATCTATATTTATGAACGCATAGCCTTTATCCGCGACTATCTGCCGCAATTTCGACATGGTGTTTTCCACCAATTCCAGATTGTATATGTCGCCGGGTTCGAACAGGATGCCGCGCTTCAGGTCCGACATCTCGACATCCGGGAACGGATTCTCTATATCGACGGCGCCGAATTTGAAGCGCGGGCCTTCCACGATTTTGAACTTCACCGAATAATCGCGGCGGTCGGCGGACAAGCGCCCGTAGACGCGCGACACCTGCACGTCGGCGTAGCCGTTCTTCAGATAGAACTGGCGCAGCAGCTGCATATCGTAGTCTATCCGGTCCGCGTCGTATGAATCGAAGCTGGCCATGAATTTCCACCAGGCGTATTCGCGCGACATAACAACGCCGCGAAGCGTGCGGTTGCCGAACGCTTTGTTGCCTTCGAAGTCTATGTCGCGTATCCGGGTTTTGTGGCCTTCGGTTATCTGATACACGATGTCCACGCGGCCGTTGTCCGTTATTATTTTTTGCGGCTCGACCTTGGTATCGAAAAACCCGTGCCGCTGGTAGAGCGTCAATATCCGCTGCGTGTCCGCGCCTATCGTCGCCACCCCAAACGGGTTGCGCTCGGTCAGGCGGATTTCCTTTTTCAGGTCTTCGGTGGATATTTCGTCGTTGCCTTCTATCGTTATGCGGCCCACGACCGGCGTTTCCGCGACCGCGACTTTCAGCGCGCCGCCCGAGATGGTGCTTGACACTTCCTCGAAATATCCGCTTTTCTGCAAGGATTTGGTTATCTGGTTCAAGCGCGCGGGCGTTATATTGTCGCCAGGTTTCGCGCCCGTCATCAGCACCACAGATTCCGTATCTATGCGCTTGTTGCCGGACACGACGATTTTGCTTATCACTTCGGCGTGCGAAGCCGTGATGAACAACAATGAAAATATCGACAGGAATTTTTTCATAACAGGCCGAGCAACCTTAGTATGTCGTTTTTGAGCGCGAGCGCCATCAGCGAAACCAAAACCACCCAGCCGCCGGTTATAACATAGCCGACCGCTTTCTCGTTCAATTTCCTGCGCGTGATGGATTCGATTGCTATGATAAGCAAGTGCCCGCCGTCCAACGCAGGTATCGGGAGCAAATTCACTACGCCCAGGTTGATGCTTAGCATCGCTATCATCGCGATTAACGCGAATATTCCCGCGACCAGCGCTTCGCCCGACATTTGCGCTATCATGATGAAGCTGCCCAGCTGTTTGCTGTCGCGTTCGCCCGTTATCAGCTGCCTTATCACTATGAAAAGCAATTTCGATTGTTCCCAGACTTCGGCCGTGGCGCGCGATACGACGCCTGCAAATGTGCGCTTTTTGAACTGCGGGTTTTCGTCCGCGGCGGGCGAAATGCCCCATGATTTGTCGCCCAGCAGGCGCGCGGCGCTTCCGTTTTCAAATTCGATTTTAACGACCGAATTCCCCGCGCGGGTTTTCGCCTTCAATATGTCCGACCATTCGCTTACCGGTTGGTTCGAAATCGATTTTATTATCCAGCCGGGTTTTATGCCCGCAGTTTCGGCCAATGATTTTTCGGCGACGCCGCCTATGACCGGCCGGACTATCTGTTCCGGTTTGGCGGCGAACAGGAACAGGAATAAAATCCACGCCAGCACGAAATTCAAAATCACGCCCGCCGCCATTATGAACGCGCGCTTCAAGTTCGATACCGACTGCAACGAGCCTTCGCCCTTTTCGTTTTTCTTTTCGGGCTTTTCGCCATACAAATCGACGTAGCCGCCAAGCGGCAGCCAGCCTATGCGCCACTGGGTGCCCCGTTTGTCCGTCCATTTATAGAGCGGTTTCCCAAGCCCGAAGCCAATCGAAAACGCCAAGACTTTCACGCCGCACATCCGCGCCGCCGCGAAATGACCGACTTCGTGCACGAACACCACAAGGCCAAGGACTATTATCAGACCGATGAAGCTTAGCATTATAAAACCTCCGATATTAATGCCATCAGGGGCAGTGCATAGAGCCAGCCGTCGAACCGGTCAAGAAAACCGCCGTGGCCGGGGATTAAATTCGACGAGTCCTTAACGCCCGCTTTCCTTTTGAAATAGCTTTCGGTCAAGTCGCCGTATTGCGACAATGTCGCTATGCCCAGTCCAATCCATATAAGCTGCGGTATTATCTGTTCTTGGAGCAAAAAGCCCGTCGCGAAGCACGCCAAGGTGCCGCATACCGCGCCCGCTATATGCCCGCCCCAGGTTTTGCCAGCCGATACGTTCGGCCATAATTTATCCGACTTTATCCGGCGGCCGAAGAACCAGGCGCCTATATCCGTCGCGCTTATCGTTATCAGCAGAAGCAGCATAACCCAGACTTTTTGCGACAATGCGATTGCCGACAGCAAGACTATTACAAGCCATATCGCGCCGAGCGCGCGCGTTGTCAGCGGAAGCGTCCCAAGGCGCAGCCATTCGAATATCATAAGCGAGGCGATTGCCGACGACAATATCATGACGCCGATTCCGCCGACGATGGCCGCCGCGCCGATTAATGCGGCCAATGCGAATGACGAGAGGATGCGAAGCGCTGTGGAATTTTGAGTCGCCTTCGGCGACGGGTTTCCTACAATGGACCCCGGCCTGCGCCGGGGTGACGAGTTGAAAATGTTGTCATTCATTTTTTAGCCTTATTATCAAAGACCACCCCGCGCTTCGCGCAGAGCGGTTCCGCAGGAGGGGAACTTGACAGGCCCCCGAAGCGGCGGTCGCGTCCGTTGTAATCTTTCAAGACCCTGTCCATGACCTTTATATTCATATCAGGCCACATTTCCGGTATAAACGCAATTTCAGCGTATGCCGATTTCCACAGCATGAAATTCGATATTCTCTGTTCGCCGCTTGTCCGCACCAGCAAGTCTATCGGGGTCAATTCGCCCGAGTCCAGATACGAATTGAATTTTTCCGCCGTCAATTTTTCAGGGTCGACGCCGTCGCTTAGCATATCTTTCGCCGCGCGCAAGATTTCATCCTGGCCGCCGTAGTCCACCGCGAAGCAAACATTGCCGCGCGAATTCGCAAACGTCGCCATTTCGATGTCTTCCATCGCGCTTAACAGCGCCGTCGAAACATTGTCGCGCCGGCCGATGAATTTCACGCGGATGTCCTTTTCCATCGCGTGCTTCTTCACGCGCTTCAATTCTTTCGCCATCAGGTTCATCAGGAAATCGACTTCGGATTTCGGCCGGCTCCAATTCTCGGTCGAAAAGGCGTAGAACGAAATAGTATGCGCGCCATTGTCTATCAAATATTCCGCAAGCTTTTCGACTATGTCGCTGCCCGCCAGATGGCCCGCCGTGCGCGGAAGGCCGCGCCGCTTCGCCCAGCGGCCGTTGCCGTCCATAAGGAAGGCGATATGGCCGGGAAATTTTTGTCCCCCCACCGAAACCGCTTCGCGATTTCGACTCCCCCGCAATCGCCGTCGAGTTAATTTATTTAATAATTTTGAAAATATTTTCATATGCTTAGGACGTCTTTTTCTTTCGCGGAGAGGATTGCGTCCACTTCGGAGTTCTTCGCGTCGAACACTTTCTGCAAGTCGTCCTGGAACGCGCGCTGGTCGTCTTCGGAAATCTCCTTGTCGTCTTTCGCGCGCTTTATTTTCTGGAACAAGTCCTGCCTTATATTGCGCATCGCTATTTTTGCTTCCTCGGCATATCCATTCGCGACCTTCACCAATTCCTTGCGGCGTTCTTCGGTCAGCGGCGGCATATTGAGCCTTATCAAAGTTCCCTGGGTCATCGGGTTCAGGCCAAGGTTGGATTCCCTTATGGCCTTTTCGATTTTTGCAGTCGCGTCCTGGTCCCAGACGCTTATTGAAATCGTCTGCGCTTCCGGCGTCGACAAGGTCGCAAGCTGGTCTATCGGCATCATCGCCCCATAGACTTCGACCCGCAAGCCGTCCAGCAAGTGCACGCTGGCGCGGCCCGTTCTTAGGCCGGAAAAATTCGTCCTTAAAAATTCGATGGATTGCGCCGTTTTGGTTTGCGCTTCGGTTTGCAATGCTGGGTATTCCATGGATTCTCCTTTTATATAAAGGGGATTATAATATGCCGGGATACCGCGGTCAAGCCGCGGTATGACAATTTTACAGGTTATCCATAAGGACGGGGATGACCTGCTTTTTGCGCGACATCAGGCCGGGGATGAAATCGGTGTTCCCGAACAACGCCCGGATTTTGTCGTCCATATCCGTTTCGAGCAGCAATTCCGAGCCTTCCTTCATCGTATCCGTCACGACCATTATCACGCCGTTCAGGTTCTTCGATTTTTTAAGCGCAGACATTTCCGCTTTCAGGCCCTCCATAAACGGCGCCGCCATCGCCGAATCCATCAATTCTATTTGCGCTACCGCAAATTTCTTGCCGTTTATATCGAATTCCTTCAAGTCGCGGTGCAGCAGGGACGCCGCCGTTTCATTCGATATGTCCGACTTCACGCGAAGCATTTCCATGCCTATCACCATCATATCCAATTCCGCGACCACTGCCAGCATTTGCGCCGTTTCCTTGTCCGTCGGCGTCGATGTGGGCGATTTGAACAGCAATGTATCCGACAAAATCGCGCACAGCATCGCCCCAGCCAATTCTTTCGACAATGGGATTTTCGCGTTCACGAAATTCTGCGCGATTATGGTGCAGGTGCAGCCGAACGGGCGCATTGTCATATATATCGGCCCGGGCGTTTTTATTCCGCCGCTTAGCTGGTGGTGGTCGACTATCCCCGTTATATTCGCCGCGTCTATATCCGCGGGTAACTGATTCGGGTCGTTCGTATCCGTTATGAAGACGTTCTTCCCGGCCGCCAATTCCAGCATTTCCGGAGCGGGCAGGCCGAATTTATCAAGCACGAACAGCGTTTCGGGATTGGGCGCGCCAAGCGCGCAAGCTTCCGCCGCCACGCCCATTTCCTTCAAGAAGGCCGCCTGGGCTATGGCCGAGATTATCGAATCTGTATCGGGGTTCTTATGGCCGAAGACGAATGTTTGCATTGCTATATCCTTTGAAATATTGGGGATTATAATATGCCGAGGCCCCGCGGTCAAGCCGCGGGGCGACATTATTATTTGCTAATTTATTATTACTTCTTGGCCGGGACCAGGAACACCTGTTTCGGGAATATCCAATGCGGGTCCTTTATTTTCGACGTATTCGCTTCGAATATCTGCGTATAAAGTATTCCGCGGCCGTATTTGTGGCGCGAGATTATCCATAGGCAATCGCCTTTCTTGACGGTGTAGTAGCTTTCGTCGCCGCCCCTGGATTCAGGCAGTTTGAACGAATGGCTTAACACTTCCACCATATTGCCCAAGTCGTCCGTCATTTTCACTTCGATAGTATATTTCCTATCGGCCGCGAAATCCTTGAAGTCGCCGTCGATGCCGAACACCCGGTTATCGCCAACTTTCGCCGCGCCCACTACTTTGCCGTCAAGCGTCGCCGTGATATTCAGGCGCGGAAGGCCGCGGCCCGATATACGGACTTTGCCGCCGTCAAGATAATCGATTTTGCTGATGGCGAGCGAGCCGTCGCTGGATTCCGGAGCCTGCAAGAATTTCGAGCCGCTTTCCGTCATAAGCAACGACAAAGACGAGCCGCTTTTCTCGGACGAGATATACACGAACACCGAATCCTTCGACGCCAATTTGCCGTCTTCCGACAGCAGGCGGATTATATAGTTGCCCGGTTTGAACTTCTTGGGCGACGTGAAGGCGAATTCGCCGTTCTTGTCCGCGGTTTCCTTGCCCACAGATTTCTTATTGATTTCAACCTGGACCACCGAATTCGGCAGGAATTTGCCGGCGACAACCAATCCGCCGCCCGGCTGGGTGCGAACCATGTCGAACGCGGGCACGACCTGTTCGTCGACCTTCACGATATTGTCGCGCGACTTGCTTCCGCTGAAATGGTATATCGCGAAGCCAACCAAGCCCACGACTATGATTATCGGGAACCAATACGCCAATATATTATGCCACGAGCCTTTGTTCACGTGCGCTTTGCGGAAGACCTGGCTGGTCGAAGAAACACGGATTTCCTTCGGCGCCGCCGCAGGTTCCGATTTCTTGTTAAGGTCTTTGAATTCCGGTATGCCAGCGGCAGGCTTGCCGTTCGCGTCAACTTTCTGCGTCGCGGTCGGCTGGGTCTGCGCCGCTTTCATCGCGGCCAAGCGCGTTTGCAGCAGGCGGGTGCTGAATGGTTTGGAATTGTTATTGTTGTTCGACATGTCTGTCCCTCTTTATTTTTCGGCCTGACCGATTCGCCGGGCTTCACCTATAATTTAACAAACTTGGCGGTTTTGTCAAGTCCTTTTTTAATCGGGGGAATTTAGGCGTTTGTCTTCCCTTCGCCCCTCGCGATGCGCACAGGCCGCTTGCGCCTAATAACGGCGCGCGCGGGGTGCTTATACGCTCGTGGTCAAGTCCTTTTTTAAGGGGGGAATTTAGGGCTGGACTTTTAGGGCCGGTTCATGGTAAAAGGATGGGGTCCCCGGTCTTCGCCGGGGATGACAATAACCTGCTAACGCAGGCTTTATTACTGGATGCTGGCTTTCGCCAGCATGACGAGGTGAGGAAGCGGCGGCGTGGAACAAAAAAAGGAAAAAGGGTAAAATATATGGCAGACAATAAAAAGAAGAAAAGAATTGCTATTTTAACAAGCGGCGGCGATTGCAGCGGACTCAACGCCATAATATTCGGCGCGATACGCTGTTGCGAGCAGCGCGGGTACGAGCTTATTGGAATAATCAACGGCACCGACGGATTCATAACCGGCGAACATATAATCCTTAACCGCGAGAGCTTCCCATATTCGTCCATCAATATCGCAGGCTCGTTCCTGGGCAGCGTCCTTTACAAGACCCTTAAATCCAAGGGCGACCTGTCCTGGGACGGCGACCGAAGCAGCCCCGTTTATCCCCGCCTTGTCGAAGGCATAAAGAAGATGGGTCTTGACGCGGTTCTTTTCGTCGGCGGAAACGGAAGCATTTCATGGGTCGAAAACGCCCCCGAGATTTTCACCGGCGTTCAGGTCGTTTTCATCCCCAAGACCATCGATATGGATATGCCGCTGACACGCAACACGGTCGGATTCTCGACCGCCATATCGCAGCTGTCCCTTTTCATCGACGGCGTCGCGCAATCCGCGCGAAGCCATCGCCGCTGGTTCGTCGTCGAGGCCATGGGACGAGATTCAGGCCATCTTGCCCTTCGCGGCGGGATGTCCGGCGGGGCCGACGCAATCATTCTTCCTGAAATCGACGTGAAGATGGAGGACCTTGTCAAGTTCGTAATCGACAGCGGCCGCGAATTCGGAATCGTCGTCGTAGGCGAGGGAAGCAACCTTAAATCCGGCGATGTCGCAAAGGCCATCGAAGCCGCAGGCATTCCAACCCGCAAATTCAGCGCCGATTATTTCCAGCGCGGCGGAATCACAATCGCACAAGACCGCCTGCTTGCCATGCGCTTCGCAGCCGCCGCATTGGACGCCGTCGACAACGGAGAGACAAACGTCATGGTGCGCGTCGACGACGTCGGACATATGGCTACCATCGGGGCCCAGGAATTCCAAGAGTCAGGAATCATCGCGCCAGACCCAAACATTCCAGACCGCACGGTTACATACGATGTCGTTCACGAGGACGACCAGTATTTGAAGGCTGCGAGGGAACTGGGAATCTTCTTAGGGTAGTCAATAAAAGACCACCCCCGGCTTCGCCGACCCATCCACCGGAGGGGAACTTTTTTTATTATTGACCCGGGGTATGGGAAATTTCTATAATCTTACAGAACCTTTGGGAATGGGGAGAAGGAGCGCACGCATGAAAAAATTTCTAATCGTATTCGTATTGGCTTTATCGGTCGCGGGTTGCGGCCAGATTTACGAAAAAGACCCGGTCGGAATCGGGTTCGGGCAGGACGAGCTTAAGCTCTCGCCTTGCGCCTGCATGATTGTCTACAATGGATAAAAAAGTCGACAACGCTGTTCCCATCCCAGACTATCCCCAGCGCTTCGACATAAAGACAGAACCACAGAACCGGTATATCGAACTTTCGCGCGTATTGGCCATCGCCGCCCTGATATCGGCGGGCTTGCTTGTCGTTCTGGCGGGCGCGGTTTATTTCGCCAAGCGCTATCAAGGGTCCGAGGCGCTTATTATCGTGCGAAGCCGCGATTCGTCCGCTTGGAGCGTCATCGATGAATCGCGTCAGGAAGACAACATGTCCCAGCGCGTCATTCAAGAGTATGTCGCGCGCGAATTCGTTCGCCGATGGTTCAATGTATCCGCAAGCGCGTCCGCCAACGACGCGGCTTGGAAGACTTGCGTTCTTTCCAAATGCGGCCAGGTCGACGAAAACATTCAAGGCGAGATTTGCTGCCAGACCACCGCGGACATATTCGCAGGCTTCATGAACACCGAGGTTCTTGAATACAGAAAAATGTTCGACGGGCGCCGAGCCCGCGGCGTAGCGGTCGACACCGACGGCGAGCCCGATGTTCGCGCGCGGCCTTTATCGCGGCCCGAATTCGGCGGCAACGGCACCATGTGGCGGCTTCGGTTCGATGTCGTGAACTATGACGTCGGCGCGGGCGGAAGGCTGGTCGAGGCAGGGCGCGAGCCGGTGGTCGCTTTCGTTCGCATCGGAACCAACAACCAAATCTATCCAAAGAACATGGGGCAGTATGTCAGCGAGTTTCGGTATTTTTTTAGGGATAAAAAGGAATAATACGATTTGAGATTCCCGCCTTCGCGGGAATAACAAAGGAAAAAAAGAATGAAGGGTTTGATTAATTTCTTTTCAATGTCGCTGATTGTTGCGCTGGCTAGCGCCGCCGTCGTATTGTCGGCCGAGATTTATGTCGCTTCGAAAAAGTCCGAGGTCGCGCCCGTCGTATTCCAGACTTCCAACTATGCCGAGGGGCGCGCAGATGTCGTCGCTTTCGAGGAGCTGTTCGACGAGGAGATTATCGACTGGATGCTGCGGCGCTGGGTGTTCGAGGCCTATCACGCGAATCCCGATGCGGCCGAGGCGCGTGTTCGCGGCAGCGCAGGCCGCGATTCCTTCATTTATTTCATGTCCGCTTCCGAGACCGATGTGTTCGAAACATGGAAGCGCGAGGTTTATCCCGAAATCGAGGACATCGCCGCCAAGAAAGGAATGCGCGAGGTGCGCGTTCGCGGAATCGCCAAAGAGGGAGAATATTATCGCGTGGATTTGCGACTCGACACCTGGGCCGGGCCGCGCGCGCGGACCCATGCCGACCGCACCATTTATCTTAAAGTCGATTTCGAGCGGGAACTGCGGCCGAATGCCGCGCGGATTCTTCGCGACGGCGGGGACGCGTCCAAAATTTTCAGGTTCAGGGTGGTCGATTTTAGGGGTTGAAACGACGGCGGGGAAAATGGATAATACGATTTGAGATGCCGACCTTCGTCGGCATGACAGGGTAAAATATGTTAAAGAAGGTTTTGGTTTTTATCGTTGCTTTCGCTCTCGCCGTGCCTGCCGCGCGGGCCGAGGAAGAATATTACGACGACGCGCCCTTCCTGGACGACGGCGGATATGACGCCGGCGAAAGCGGCGGCGGTTTCGCAGGCGGCGGGGGCGACATGCTTGAAGGCGGCGGTTTCGCAGGCGGCGGGGGCGACATGCTTGAAGGCAGCGTTTCGCAGTCCGCGGCGGAATTCGACTTGTTCGCCAATCTGCCCATGAGTTTTCCGCTTAACGCAAATTCGTCCTTCGCCGATGTCCGCGATTTCGACATTGCCGGAATCATGCTCGGCATGCCGTTCGAGAGCGTCCGTATCCAATTCTTCCGCGAGGCCGGAATCTACACGCCGGCCAAGAAGAACTCCATCGTATATTCCATACCGGAAAACTGGCGCGACAATTTGGACTACGAGTGCCGTTTGCAAAAAATCAACGCGCCCGCGGAACTGGACAACTGCATAAAGACCGCCGCCAAAAAACGCGGATTCCTTTATCCCGAGACCATGCGTTTGGAACGGCCAGAGACAGGCGAGAAGATTGCCGCCCATTTCACTTCGAACGCCACAGGAAACGTCGTTTGGAAGGTCGAATATTCCAACGACGTCAATTCCAAGCCCGGCGACGCGCAAAAATTCGCAAACCAGCGCGAGAAAAAAATCCTGGCCTTTTGGCAGATGATTCTCGAAAAATACGGGGCGCCGAATTCCGGGAACGAATTCTGGGTGTCGAGCGACAATCCCGCCGACCCTTTCATGCGCGCAGGTTATGGAGAGCTTGGCTTGGTCGACAATGAATTGAAGAACAGGGACAATCTCGACAACTATGACGATTCGCGCGAGAGGTTCCGTGCAAAGCCTTATTCGTTTTAATAATGATAATAGTTATAGGGTGGTCGGGTCTTAGCCCGACCATGACAAGTGAGGAAAGTTGGACAGATATAAGAAGGGTTTGTTCGCAGAATGGCTGGCGGCCATGTTATTGCGCTTCAAGGGTTATGTCATTTTGGAGAAACGATACAGGACCGGCGCGGGAACCGGCGGCGCTGAAATCGACATAATCGCGCGGCGCGGAAATATCGTTGTTTTCGTCGAAGTCAAAGCGCGGCGGAGCGTGGACGAGGGTTTATATGCCATTGCGCCCGCGCAACAAATTCGTTTGCGCCGCGCGGCGGAAGGCTGGCTGGCCAAGCGCGGGCGAGGTATGGACGCGCGGTTCGATGTCATCGTTGTCGCCGGGCTTTCCGTCAAACATTTCAAGAATATGTTGTGATATGACGAAAAATCCCGCTCAATTTTTCAAATTCTGCTAGCAAGGCGTTCGTGTAAGTCTTGTGCACACCACCCGCAGTCATCTCGCGACGCGCACATCAACTCACGGCTAACAACGCCGTTCGTTGTGCGCTTATACGCTCGCTGTCGGTCTATAACGCCGACTAGCTTCGCAAACCCGGCCGCCGCAGGAGCGGCAAGCCTAGCCGTCGGCCGTGTTTGCCGGCTATTCGACGTTCTATCCTCGATTTTGCGATTTCGCTAGGATTTTTCGGGTCTTATTCATTTGACCGGTGGAATTTCGCGGTATATACTGCCCATTATGAAAAAGTTGAAAGGATTTTTACGATTTGGGATTCCCGCCGTCGCGGGAATGACAATAATTTTATTCTCTATGCCGGTGTTCGCGGGAAAAGAAGACCGCATAGAAAAAATCATCGCGGGCGCCAAGGAACAAAATGTCGCGAGCCATCCCGTATGGCGCGCTTTGCTTCACTACAACACCAACGAGTCCGTCATAACCGACCCGGAATTCTGGCTTGGCGAAGACGGGCGGCGCGACCCCGCCGCGGAACTGGAAGCGACCATCCGCGGGTTTTTCAGCCCTTATGTTTCGCCACACAACATAGAGCGCGAATTCAAGGGCGGATTCAAATCCACCTTCCTTAAACAGCACCCCGTCTGCATGTTTCCCGCGCGGCTCGATTTTCTTGAAGGCGCGCTCGGCGTGCAATTCCCGCGCGTCGGCTGCCCAAACTACGAACAATGGCGCGCCCGCATGATGGGCGATTCGGTTTCCATTATTTTCGCTTCCAACACCTTGTCGAATCCGTCTTCCATGTTCGGACACACTTTCCTTCGCATAGACCAGGATGAAAATATTTTCGGCAGCACAACCATAAATTTCGCCGCCATAACCCCAGAACAATACAATTCCATAAGTTTCGCATGGATGGGTTTCACGGGCGGCTATCCCGGAATCTGGACCATCGCGCCTTATTACGAGAAGATAAAAGTCTATGGCGTAATCGACAACCGCAACCTCCAAGAATTCAAGCTTAATGTTCCTTATGAAAAGGTCGAATTTTTGAAGAAGCATATGTGGGAGCTTGCATATGTCTATGCCGACTATTATTTCATGGACGTCAATTGCAGCAGCGCCGTCATCGATTTGCTCCGCGTCGTGAATCCTTTGATAGAAGAAAACAAGGGCGGCGCCATTTTCCCAACCGAAGTCATGCGCACCATAGAACCCATGGTCATTTCCGGAAAGCTGCGCCTGTCCATGCAGGGCAGGGTCAGCGAGCGATGGAAGGAGCTTACGCCAGAAGAAAAGCACGTCATAGAAAACTGGAACGGCGTTCAGGGTTTGGACGCTTTGCCCGACGTGAAATCAAAGGCGCGCGTCGTCGAGATTCTTTTCGACATGAATCAATACAACCTTGCGCATGGGAAAATTTCGGAAGAAGAAATGCGCGAGAAGAATTTCGATTTGCTCTATATTCGCCGCGGGCTGCGCGGATACGGCCCGTTCTTCGAGGACAAGGCGCCGCTGGAGCCCGCTTATGACGCGCACCGAATCATGTCGGCGTCCGCGGGCGTTTCCGCCGATAATTTCGGAGCGCGCGGGACGCTTGGATTCGCGCCGGCTTATCACAAATTCATGGACGACGATTTCGGCATGAACAAATGGTCCGAAATCAGCGCCCTTAATTTCGAGGGCAGCGCCGGCACGGACGGAATCAATTTCGAAAGATTCGTATTCGCAAGCCTTATATCCATGAATCCCGACGTCGCCTTGTTCCACGGCTGGTCGTGGGAAGCCGGCGCTGGATTTTGGTCTTTCAAGAACGTGAAGACATGGCAACGCGAAGGCGTCGCTTTCGGCGCGAACCTTGGGTTCGGAAAAAGCTTCGTCATCAGCGACGACGACGATTTATTCTATGCTTTCGCGACCGCCGACATTAACACAAAATTCCAATCGGCCGGGATGAAATTCGGATTCGCGAACTATCTTTCATTCGGCAAGGACAATCTCGAATTGTTCGCGAACGCCGCCACGCAGGAATACGGAAGCGCGGGAATCACCAACAGGCTTACATGGCTTATCGGCCGCAACCGGCAAATCGACACCGCCCTGCAATTCGAATATTTCTATCAGCTTGATAAATTCGGAACCGGATTATCCGCGCGGTTCGTTCAGCACTTTTGATATAAATTCCATTCATCCGTGCGGCGGAGGGTTAGGCCCGGAAGTTCTTTGCCGCCCGCTTTATTCCAGGCCAGCCAGGCGCTTCCCATCGTGGGATATTTTCCGCTTTTGAAGTCCGGATTATTCACGTAGCGAAGAATTGTCGAATCGCGGAACGCGGCGGCGCCGATGTTGAAGACGAGCGACACGAGCGCGTCGAACCGGTTTTGTTTCAGCGGGACCAAGACGTTTTTCACGATTGCCGTTTCGGCGGTTTCGATATCCTTGCGGAGGAGGCCCGAGGCCTCCTCTTGCGTTATCGGTCCGCCGAAATTTTCGCCCGGCAATATCAAGTGCCCATAGCCGATTGTCCACAGCCCCGCCGGACATTTATACGGCGCGAGCCGAAGGCCTTCGTGTTTTTTTATGAGGCCGAGGCCAGTTTCGCTAGTTCGCATCGTGCATTCCTTACGAGTTGATGAGTTCCCCGATTAAATCGGGGATGACAATTTATGGGTTGTTTTTCCCGCGTTCGATTTGCGTTTCGATTTGGTGGACCAGGGCGCGCTGGGCTTCCAATGTTCTAAGCTCCGCCTCGGTCGCGTTCGCGCCAAGGTATCTTTCAATCGTTATCGAGCGCAGGTGTTTCAAGACCTGCGCGCCCGGGTGCGTGTTGAAGCATTGGGTATAATTTTTCTCCATTTACACCTCGGTCTTTGCGATTAATTGCTGCGGGATTTTGAGCGTGTCCGCAAGCCAGGTGAATGCCGCGTCGGAATTTATCCGGCCGGCCATGCCCGCGCTTGTCATGCCTTCTATCCAATTCAAGACCTGCGCCGCCTGTTCCGAGCCGGACAATTTCGATATCGGCGAGGTGCAGCGCAGCTTCACGTTCGAGCCTATTTTCACGTCCGATATAAATCCGCGCCGCGACAATATGTAAAGTCCGCGGTTCGCTATCGGCGTTATCATTTCGAACAGAAGCCTTCCGTATGTCGCGCCAAGGACGCGAAGCATGTCCATGTTCCGCGCCAGCACTTCCGTCGCGGTCATAACTTTATCCGTCATGCTGGAAAGCTTGTCCGCCAAGAGCGCCGTCCGTATGCGCGCGCGAAGGTCGCCAAGCACAAGCTGCGACACGTCGAAGTCCGCCCCGCTTCGCAGAGGCGTCAGCCCCGCAGAGCCCACAGCTTTCGGGATTATCGCGCCAGGAATCAAACTGATATTCGAAAGGTTTATCACGCCGTCGTCGTCCGCCTGCCAAATCCCGGCGACTGAAATGCTCGCGTTCTTCAAGACGAGCTCGACGACTTTGTTCGCGGTTTTGATGTCGGGCAGGGCGCGCATGACCGGGCTTCGGCCGTATGTTTCGCCCGTCGCCGCGGACCATCTGAACACGATGAACGGATTCATTTTGAACTCGCCCGTTTCCAAGATGTTGTTTTCAAATTTCCCGTCCGTGTCCGCCCAGGCCGTCATTTTCCATTTGCCGTCCGTTTCAACCACGCTTTGGATTATTCTTATTTGCGCGTCCGCGCTATCCTTCATTTTCGACGGCGGCGTCCATGACGGATATTTTTCCGCGATATTCCGCATCGCCATCGAGGTCGCGTAGAACACCGCGCTTACCTTGTCCGAAGCGTCGCGCAGCACCGCTATGTCCTTCATCGGAAGCGCCTGGAAATTGAACGCGCTTGCGCTGCCAATCGGGTTTTCCGAGAACAACAGGCACGCGGTGCCGAGTATGGCGAGGTCCAAGTAGCACTGGTGTATAGTCGTATAAAAATTCGAATTGTTCAAATGCTGGCGCAAAATCGTTTCCGCAGTCTGTTCCGCCAGGCTTTCCGGATTGTCGTCCGTAAGATTCAGCCATTCGCTTTCCGGCGGCGTTATCATGCCGAACATCGCGCCGGCCAACAATTCCGCCGCGTCCGCCGCGGTGCTGTCGAACAGGGCCGCAGAATCCGCGTCGCTTTCGGGCTGCGCGTATTTCTTGCACGCCGTCCAGCGGTTAAGCCAGTCGCTGCGTTCGGTGACCGCTTTCTTATACATATCGAGTATGTTCATGTTTTTTCCTTTGGTTGTGGTTGTGAAATGAGAATCGCCCGCAAGGCGGGCGATGAGGGTTTATTGTTTCAAGATTAGAATAAGCTTATGGCTCCGGATTCGAACTTCGGGAATTCCTTATAGAATTTTCCGTCCAGCACGGGCGGATTGTTGCTGCCGCCAGATTCGCTCGTCTGTTTGAACCAGAACGCCGCGCCCTGTTCGCGCGCCTGATCCCTGATTTCGCGTATCCAGTCGATTTCCATCGGCCGCGCGTTCGGGCCGGATTCGCCGCCTGCGATAACCCATTCTATGCCAGTCAAGTTCAGCCTCGGAATCGGCGACAACAGCGGCTCAAGCGAAAGCCATTTGTGTTTCGCCGGCGTCGCTTGCAAGTCATCAATGCGGCTGCGGTATTTGTCGGACTCTATCGTTATACCCGCCCAAATGTTCGGCAACCATTCGAGTTCATTTGCCAGTTCCTTCATGCGCGCGCTGCGTTTGGTCAGTATCTGATACTGGTGCCAGTTCGCGCGCTTCATGATTTCGAAGACGCGTCGGATGTATTCCAGCGGCACGTCGTCGTGGAACAGGTCGCACATAGAGTCCACAAAAATCAGCCGCGGTTTTTTCCAATGCAACGGGATTTCCAGACGCTCGGGCCGAAGGGTCAGTTCGAATCCGTTCTCGTAGCCCTTGACGCCTTGCTGGCGGAACCGCTCCGCAATAGGCGCGGCGTAGCAGTTCGCGCACCCGTCGCTGTATTTCGTGCAGCCGACCAAAGGGTTCCAAGTCGAAGTCGTCCAATCTATATTCGAATGTTCGCTCATGGTTTATAGCATAGGACATCGCCCGCATGGTTTGCAAATTGTTTTAATGCGGTTTTTGTTCTGTCGAATCTTTTCTTATCGCGGATTATGAAAATGACGTAATGGCTGGTTTTCAGCGTGCCGTCCATTTTGAATTTGAACGGCAAGCAATGGCATTTATTTGTTTCTCGGCCAATGTGTTGGAAGTCGTCAAAGATTTTATATATTTCGCATTTCTAACGTTTGCTATGGTCCGGCGAAGTTTGGCCATATATTCCGGGTTGCGGTCGTTCAGGATTATGTCGAATTTTTCTGTCAGCGTGCGCGTTTCGCAGATTTCCTGCAAGACGCGGACCGGCGTCGATAATGTTCCGTCGTCGTATATCCCTTGTCCGGCGAACAAATCGATATATGATAGGTTTTTCTTCGTTTTATTGTCTTTCAACCATAATTTGAACGCGGTCAGGACAATTCGCATCTTTATTTCCGAATTGGCGGATGGTTCGGCGAAGAAGTTTTTGTTTTGTTGTGAGTATGATGATGAGGTCCCCGATTAAATCGGGGATGACAATGGATGATAGTTATTACTGGATACTGGCCTTCGCCAGTATGACGATTGAGGAAGTGCGAGGATGACAACAGGCTATTTAATTATAAACGACAATTCGTTCGCGGCGGCGTCTTGGCAATAGGACGAGGGGGTTTGCTCGTAGCCGTTCACTTTCAGCATGCCCACGAAATCCAATTTCTTCGTCGCGAAATACAGGCAATCCGAATTATTGATTTCAGGTATTCTTATCTCGAACGATTTGGGTGAATTTTTGTCGGATGGAAGGGCGGTTATCGTCATCGCGCCGCCTATCTTCACCCGGTCGATTTTCATCGCCCCGGCTTTTATCAAGTATCCCGCCGAGATGTTTTCAAAACTTTTCCGGCCCGAGAAAAGAATCTTCGCATTGTTAGCGACGTCGCGCAGCTGGTCTTCCGCTATCAACCGGTTCTGATTCGTTTGTATGACTTGGAATGCCCGGAACGCCGCCGCCGTCATTATGCCGCCTATCGCCAGCACGCCCACCATTTCTATTAAAGAACGACCGAGTTCGTGTTTCATAGGGCAAGTATAGCATAAATAATGATATTTTACAATGGACCCCGGCCGTCGCCGGGGTGACGAGTGTGGATGAGGTCCCGGGTCCCAGCCTTCGCCGAGGCTTCGGCGGGCAGGTAAGCCCGGGATGACAATCAGATTGTAAAATCGGTGTTGGCGGTGCGGGAGGTGAAAAGCTGCGCGCGCGTTCGGGTTGCGGTTGGTTGCGCCAACAATGCGCCCGCGACCGCGTCTATCCCGTCGTCCATATTCGCACCGATAGGAGTCCAATCCTGCATTTCGCCTATGAGTTCGCCGTTCATCACGGATTTCGAAACGAACAGGCGGCCGGTCGACAACAATGGTTCGAAGGCTTCCAGGATTCTGGTTTCCTTTTTCCGGTGGCTTGTGATTCTGTTTATCGTTATCGGCTGATTCCGCGACGCCGCTATTCCCCTCAATATTTCAGGAAGCGCGTTGCCAAGGCCGTTGACCTCTATCCCCAGATGTCTGATTTTATGTTTTTGCAGAAAGTTCAGGACCTGTTCGGCCTGCGTCGCCATGGGGTGCGTATCGTTATCGCCGACGCGCAGGTAGAGCACGTCGTGTATGAACGCGCGCCGGGTTTGCTGGTGGAACAGCACGAGCGCGACGACGCTGCCGTCCGCGCCGCGCCGCGCCGAGCTTGGGTCCCAATAAGCAGAATATCCCGACGTCAAAATTTCACCAAGCCGCGCGTTCGCCGCGTCGAAGTCCATGTCGTATTCGGTCAGCGCGCCAGGGTCAAGCCGCGACCTTTCCGGCGCCACGAATTCCATCATCATTTGCGACATGAAGTGCCGGGGGCCCACCACTTCGCGCAGCCTTTGGATTTCGTCTTCCGGGAAAAGAGCCGGCCAGGCGGGCTGGCCGTCTTCGCGGACGATGGGGATTTTCAGCAGCGCGTAATTGCGCAGGAAGGGCGAGGGCATGATGTGTTCCTTACGAATGGATGAGGTCCCCGGTCAGCCCTTCGTTGAAACTTCGGGTTGCAGGCAAGCCGGGGATGACAATTAATCAAAGGAATTTTCCGTTTGTATATCCGTTGGAATTGTGGTAAAATATATTATATATAGAGGGAGTTGTCCTATGACTTTTGCTAGAATTTTCAAGGGGCTTGCCATCGCAATCGCGGCTTTGACGCTCGCGTTTTCCGCGAATGCGGCGACCATCACCACAGGAAGCGGACGGCCCAGCATCGCGCCAACCGCCGAAGCCGTCAACCGCTATGCGATTTCAGGTTCCCTTACAGGAATGATGAACACCTATGTCGTGTCCGCCCAAAACGCCGCGTCCCAGACCAACACCGGCGGCGGGACGACCACGGGCGGCGGAGAATGCCGCAGGGTTCAATCTTGTCTTGAACGCGACTCCAACTGCGGCGAATTTTTCGAATACTGCACAACGACCGAAGAATTCAACATCAAAAAATCCGGATGCAAGGAGCACACCGCCGCCTGCGACGCCGCCGAACTTACCGCTTTGTTTGGAAACAATTCCACGACTCCGTCCGCGGGTTCCTATATAATGAAGCTTATCGCCGCGGGCGCAGAATATGTCGCCGGAAATTCCCAGACCCGCTGTTCCCGCGCCGTCAACAAATGCTTCGCCGACACTTGCGCCAAGAATCCCAACCTTTGTTTCCCGGGCGCCAACAGCGACGACGAGGTCAACACCCTTGCCTGCAAGCTTGTCAGCGGCGCCGCGTGCACCCAGACAACCCCGCGCAAGGTTCTTATGAACGGATGTTTGGATTCCATCGGAACCAACAAGGACTGCCGCGCAATGTCCGGAGCGAAAGACAACGACGATGTCTTCGACGATATGTATGACCGCTATTTCACCAACTTCCGCCAGTCCGTCCTTGAAGACATCAAGGCCGAGTTCGACCGCGAAATCCGCCAGCAATGCCTTGGCGACGCCGAAAACTGCGTGAGGTCGACTTGCGGAAACGGAAACGCCCTGGTCTGCCATCAGCAGGCGTCCGTCAACAATGTTTTCGACGCGAGCAAAATCAAGTCGGTCGTCGGAACAATATGCGACAACACCATGAACACCAATCTGGCCTGTTCCTATGCCGCGGCCGTAAGCGGCGTCAACATGACTTCGGTCGTGGCCGACGCAATCAATGTTTTCGCCAACAAGCTTAAAAACATGTTCGATTCCAACACCGCCGTTCAGGTCGAAAAGCAATGCATGGCGGTCGTTCAGGACTGCGTCGAGGACAAATGCGGCGAGAATTTCTATTCATGCATGAGGCTGGACGACGGGACCACGTCAAGCCTTAAAGTCCGCCTTAACGACAAGTCCGCGAAATCATTCTGCTGGAACGAAGTGTTAAGCGACAACAGCTGCGACACATATTTCCAAATCGTCGGCGCCAAGAACAGCACTTCGGCCCTGGGTTCGTGGAACTATGCCACCGCGGCGACCGCCAACGACCAGGCCAACAACGAGCGCGCTTTCGCGCAGATGCTTAGATTGGTCGAGAATATCGCCACGAGCAAGCGCGAGGCCGAATACTCGGTCAAGATGAACCGCTGCGTCAAGGTCGGCGGAAACACCATGTGGGGATGGGGCGCGAACGATTCGGGCGGCGTGATTCTGGCGCAGGCCACACCGCCGACTTATCCGACAACCATGCAGACGACCGACAAGTGCTGGTCGCTGGTGCAGGTCGCGGTCACGGACGGCGGGCTTAACAGCGTGCTTAAAGAAAAAGGCCACAACGTCAGCACCACCCAATGGTGGGTCCCGGCCGGAAATTCCTTCACCTGCGGCGAGCAGCTGGGAAGCGCGGTCTACACCACTTTGAAAAATTTCTACAAGCCGAAGGATTTCGTCGACGACGGAATGCTTCCGGACTGGCTGAAGACCACCGGCGCCGCGGTGCTTGGCGCGGGCGCCGCGGGATACGGCGGATACCAGTTGTCGCAGGCTTTGGATTTGACCCAGGGCAGCAAGAAGTCAGGCGTCGTCGACAAAATCGACGGGTATAAGCTTTCGCTTAGCGCACCGCTGGATATCAGCACTATGGACCCGATTCTGGATGCTTTGGACAAAATCATAGCCGATAGCGATTTCGTTAATTTGCAAGGCTTGGCTAAATCCGCCAAGGCGCAAGTGGATGAATTCAAAAAGTCCAACAGGGGAGAAAGCGATGCGCAGCGGGCTCAGAGTGCAAGGCCTGAAAAAATAAATGCGCTTAACGTCCAGCTTGCTGCATTCAGAAGCGCCATAGATACGGTGGAAATAAGAGGCGCCACCAATGACGTTGATACAAAGCGTTCTACTTGGAAGACTCAGTTCGCGGATGTCAGCGCTGGCGATATAGAAGGCAAAAGGGCGAATATGATAAAAAGCCTTGATGAGATAATCAAAGGCCAGACGAACCTCATCGCCAACGCAGAGGCGGTCAAAGTCGCGCTGAATGACGTTCCGAAGGAAACCTCGGTTGCCGTTATCGGCGCCCAGTCGGCGCAGGCCGCGATAAACAACCTTGTCAATGCGCTGAACAGCATGAGGACGACCGCCGCCAAAGACAGCAAGGATAACAAGGATTCGCTTTCGGGCGGCGGTTATGCGACAACCATCGGTCTGGGTCTGCTTGGCGGAGCGCTTGCCGGAGCGGCTGTCGATTCAGCACAGGATTCCGCCAACAAGAAGAGCGCCGACAAGGCAAACGCCGAACTGATGGCCAGGTTCGAGGCCGCCATTCAGTGCACTATCAATTTGCCGGGCGGCTCCACTAAAGTCATCGGCTACGGCGAGATGTTCGTATTGCCGAATCTATAAGGGCAAAAAATATTAGGCCGACTTTTCAAAATCGGCCTATATTTCCTCGCTTCTCGAAAATCTATTCTCGATTTTGCGGTCGGCCTGTATTTTTTGAGCTATAATTCATTACTTATTCATCGAAAACGCGACCCCACTAATATTTTTTGAGTTATCTATTGAAAATCCATAGAGATAGGGTATGATACCCGACATGGAAAGAAAGGCAGAACAAATTAGCAACAATTCACCGGTCAATATGGCGGCGGAACAGGCCGTGCTTGCCGCGATTCTTTTGAACAACCGGGCGCATGAAAAAGTATCCGACTTTTTGCGCGCCGAACATTTTTCCCATCCCGCCCATGCCGAGACGTTCAATGTCATCGACAAGCAGATTTCAAAAGGCTTCCCCGCCGATGTCGTTACCATTCGAAATTATCTCGAACAAAAGGGCGTTTTGGCCGACATAGGCGGCGTGGAGTATTTAGACCAGCTGGTTGGAATGGGTTCGAGCATTATGAATGTCGAACACTATGCGCGTCTTGTTTTCGACAATGCTTTGCGGCGCCAGCTTATCGACATCGGGCAAGACGTCATGAACACCGCCGCCGCAGAAGACCTGGAACTGCCCGCGACCGCCCAGATAGAGCAGGCCGAGCAAAAACTTTTCGAGCTTGCGACCAGCGGCACGTCTTCCGAGCGCATGTCCATGACCATCGGTCAGGCGCTTAAAGAATCCCTGGAACAGACCGAGGCCGCGCTTAAACAGGACGGGCATCTTTCGGGACTGACCACCGGGTTCACCGACATCGACCGGCAGATTGGCGGGTTGCATCCTTCCGATTTAGTGATTATCGCGGGCCGTCCGGGTATGGGAAAAACCACCATCGCCATGAACATGGCTTTCAACGCCGCGCAGTCCGTCGCCAACGGAAAGGTGCCGAAAAAGCTTGCGGGCGTCGTCGTGTTTTTCAGCCTTGAAATGAGCTCGGCACAACTTGCCGCGCGCGTGCTGTCAAGCGTTTCGGAAATCCCGTCCAGCAGCATGCGAAACGGAACGCTTAACGACACCGATTTGATGACTCTGGCCGAATTTTCGAAAGAGATAGAAAAGCTGCCGCTTGTTCTGGACGACACGCCCGGAATTTCCGTGCCCGTAATTCGCGCGCGCGCGCGCCGCTTGCAGCGCCAGTATGAAAAATCACATGGCGGAATCGCGCTTATCGTCATCGATTATATCCAGCTATTGAGCGCGCCGGGCGGAAGCCGCAAGAACGACAACCGCGTTCAGGAACTTTCCGAGATGACGCGCGGCCTTAAAATGCTGGCGAAAGAATTGAACGTGCCGGTGCTTGCCCTATCGCAGCTGTCGCGACAGGTCGAATCGCGCGACGACAAGCGGCCAATTCTTTCCGACCTTCGCGAATCGGGCTCCATCGAGCAGGACGCCGACATCGTCGCTTTCACATACCGCCACGAATATTATCTTCAAGGCCGCGACCCCGCAGGAAAGCTTAACCAGAAGACCGGCGAAAAATCCAAGGTTCAGCACGACTGGTGGCAGAAAGATATGGAGAAATACCGCAACAAGGCCGAGCTTATAATCGCAAAGCAGCGGCATGGTCCCATCGGCACAATACATTTGGGCTATCGCGGCGAGTACAGCAGGTTCACGGATTTGCTTCCCGACGCCGCGAACCGATTCGGCGACGACGACAACAATTACAATCCGGTCGGCACGCATATGGAGAAGAGTCCCGAATCTTCCGGTGATTTTGAATAAGGACAAAAAATCCAACCTCAATTTTTCGTTTTCGCGTCTAATCGTCCACTCGCTTGGAAAACCGAACCTCGCGGCAGCCATAAAGGCCTACTCGGTTCGAGGCTTTCCCGCGCATCGGACGATTATCCATCGAAAACGCGATTTCGATAGGATTTTTTGAAGTTTATCATTGAACCTGATATATAGTATCCGCCGAGTGTGGAGTGCCGAGGTATAGCATCGCGCCGCCCGGGGACAATATAAAATCCAATTCGCGCAGGCGTTCCCTTAGCTGCGCGCGCTTCTGCGCCGTGTTCGAGGTATTGGGCACTTCCACGTCGTCGCAAATAATCAAATCCGCGCGCATGCCCGTTATATTCCCGTGCACCCCCTGGCAAATAACCGAAGGCTCGCGCGGGCCCACCGGCCTTTCGATTGTTATCCGGTGCGAGGCCCATTCCTTTTTCACCATTGGGACCATGTCTTTGCACGCCGGGTGATTCTCTATAATATTTTTTATATGCGACACCATCCTTGACGACAATGTTTGCTCGGCCGACAGAATCAGCACGCGCGCCTGCGGCTTTATCGTCAAGAACCACGCCGCCATTATTCCGACAACCGAAGATTTCCCCGAATGCCGGAAGCACATCATCAGGCCGCGGTTGAAGACCACCCCGCCCTTCGGGCACCCTTCGCTACGGGGGGAACTTTTTTCGAAAATAGTTTTGACAAAGAATCGGGTCATTTCAAGATGGTGCGGCGGCGTTTCCATGCCAAGCAATTCGTTCCAGGCGTTTATGAACGCCGCCGCGCTGTCCCGGTTTTTCACATTCCGGTTCCCAAATGTTTCAACAGGCTGCGCAAAAGATTCTTCGCGCGCCTATCCTTCGGATTCCGCAGGCCGGACAATCTGCTTTCGCCTTTCGCGATTTTATCGTCCATGCCCGCGCCGGCTTCTTCCTCGATACGCTTCAAGACCGCGGCGTCGCTGGCGCTTAGGCCGCTGGAACCGCCCGCGCCGAACGCCGCCTGCTGCGCGGCCAGCGCTTTCTTCACAAGGTTGGCGCGCGTTTTTTTGTCTTCGGCGATTTGCAGCATAACCTTCGCGCGTTCGGACTTTATCTTCTTCGCTTCCTTTTTGGAATCAAGTCCTATGATTTCGTTTATTTCGTTCGTGTATTGGGACATGTTTTCTCCTTTTGGGTTAAATCGATATTCTTCCCTCGATAGTAATCGAGAGTATGGTCAACGGCTTCGGTTCGCTGCCGGAAATTTCCCACAGCGGAATCCGCGCGTTTTCGCACGTGCCCAGCGCCGCAGCCGACACGTCGTGTATGCCAGGCGTTTCCGGTATCGGTATTTCCAGCGCTTCGCCTCCGTTCAGGCGGACTTTCAGATTCGCCGAATCCACGACGCGCGCCTTCCATTTCGTCAGACGCGCCAGCCTTGCCGGCGCGCCGTCCGAGAACAGCGGCATCGCCGCCGCCGTATGCGCGTATGCGAATTCGTCCGCGCCGTCCGTCATTTTATCCTCGTCGAAGACTTCCAAGAATGTTTCATCGCCGCGTTCGACAAGCGTATATATTTTTCCGCCGACAACCGCGATGTCCATCCATCTGCCGTCGGTCCCGTATGTCGACCAGCCCAGGATTTCCAGATTGTCGTCCTTTTTCAAGACCGCAATCCTGCCGTCCTTTTGCACGAGCATCAGGCGCTTCGTCGGCTGGTGGTATGCGGCCGCGCGCGTTCCCGTCATAAGGTGCTTCGACACCGCCGACAAGTCCGTCGTGCTGTATGAATCGCTTAGGTTGTCCAGCCTCAGCTCGCGCAGCTCCGCATTTTTCGACACGAATATAGTCGCGCCGTCAACGCGCTGGGGCGGGACGTATTCCGCCGCGCTGCTGCCGATGTTCGTATGCTGGCGCACCGACAGACTGCCCGGGGTTATCGGCATGCCCTTTATGCTCCATTCGCCGAGGTCGGTTAAGACTTCCAAGTTCTCGCCGCTTTGGACCGACACGATGCTGTGCTGGCTGCCGCCCATGAGCGACGCGCACACCGATTCATTGTCCAATCCCGTGCCGGTGTCGAAGTTGTAGTGCCGTCCGGTTTTCGACATCCACAAAAAATTAGGGAGCGCCGTATTGCCCGCAAGCACCAGCCGATTCTGATACACCGCCGCGCTGCGCGGCCAGCCGCGCCGGTCGCTGAACGCGCTTTCCGTCCAATCCGAAATCGTGCCCGTCGGAATCGTCTTCGAATCGTTCGTCGTGACGCGCACTTCGCGCGGGCTGACATACTGCGTTATCCAAAAGTCTATTCCCGCGAACCGGATGTCCGAATACATGCAATCGGGCGTCCAATTTTCGCCGTCCTGCGCGGTCAATGTCGCGCTGCGCGAGCCGCCCGCCGTGATGTTAGAAACCACGAACGGAAAGTTCGAGCCTTCGAATTTGTGCCAGGGCTGGCGCATGTTCCCGTTTTCCGTTTCGAAGTTGAAGTTGACAAGGCGCCATGTTCCGTTTACAAGAAAGCTTAGCACCGAGGGTATAACGTCCGGATGCGCGAAGACAATCGAATCGCCCATCTGGACTATTTGCAATTTCGGCAGATGCGCCGCAGACCATCGACTGACGACCATCGCAGTCTGCGCCCCGTCCTTGAATATTTTTATTCTTTTATTTTCCAGAAGAAGAAGGTATTCGCTTCCGTTGCCCAGCTTCATCGGAACGATGCGCGCGTTTTCCCCGAGTTCGCCGACGATGGACGCAGTCCCACATCTGCGGCGGATGCCGCCGGACGAGATTATATCCATGTTTTCCAACTTCGAAAGCCCGAAGGCCGCGGTCTTCAAGTCGCCGCGTCCGGACAATTCGCCCGACACTTCGCCCAGCGCGAAGTTGGAATTCGTTTGCGTGAATTTCGTGCTTGCCATAATCAAAACCTTTGGTCTATCAGCGAGAAGTTCTTTATGCCAGAGCCGCCGCGAATGTCGGCGAGCTTCGCCGTTTTAAGCTCGTCCTTCGCCAGGTCGCGCAAGGTCCGCATCATCGTCGCATTGTCGCAAAGCGGTATGCAGAATTCCTCCGCCAGCTTCATCGAAACGGCGTTCGCGAAATAGTCCGGCCATTTTTCGGCCTTGTGTTCCGACGCGTGCGGAAACCTCCAATCGTATGACGACAGAAGCGCGCGCGCCACGGACGGAAACAGCGTTCGCGCCAGTATCGCCGCCGCGCTTTCGCCGTCCATAGATTCAATCGGGCGTTCGCCCAGTTTTAACAATGCCAAGTTGCAAATATCGAGTCGTTTCGACATGTCGGGTTCCTTTTTCATTTTGTCCCCCCACCGAAAAATCGCTTCGCAATTTTTCGACTCCCCCGCAAGGGGGGAGTTGAAGGCGGATAGATTATATAGCCGTGGTGGTGATGACGCCGTTCAATATCTTGAAGGTTTTCACCGCGCCATTGCCGTCTTTGCCGGACGCCAGAAGCATATCCCCGGGGTTTATCATGCTTAACGCAGGCGCGAAATAATCGCTCGCCGCTATCTGCGCCAACGTGTCTTCGGCCGCGTAGTGCCACAGCGTGAAGCCGTTCGCGTATGCTATGACCGAAAGATTTTTATTTTGGAATGCCATGTTTATCTCCTTGGGTTATCTGGTTAGAGGTCTTCGCCGCATTTGATTCTGACGATGCCGTCGTTGTCAATCAGGCAGGCGCCTTGGCTCATGCTATTGCTTATGAAGTGCGCGGCGCGCTCTCCATGCCAGGATATGTCCGATTTGACTTCCTGGCCGCACGCATGTCCGATGGCCGACGAATGATACAGGAAGCAATCCCTTTCATCGCCGCTTACAGGAAGCGCGTTGTGCAAGACCCACACTATGCCCATCCATTTCTTCGTTTCCGCGCCTGAGAGCATCGGCAAATTGTCGCCGACGTATTCGCTCGACACGAATTCGTCTATGGAAAGCAATTCGTTCCACTGCTGAACGCCGACAACCGCGAAGCGGCGGCCGTCGTCCGGAACGTCCTTGCCGTTCAGGCCGGCGATGGCCGCAAGGATTTTATCCTTGTTAAGCCCTTTCGAATAGTCGCCTATCGATTCCTGCGCCTGGCCGAGCGCGCCGATAATCAGGTCGTCGGTTTTGCGGCCGAGCGCGTAGGCGCCGGCGCTTGCGACGACGCGGCGTTCGTCGATGTTCGTTTTCAGCTCGTCGAGCGCGTCGACCCAGTCGCCGGCGTAATAGTCGACCAACGGGCATTCGATTGGCTCGTGGTTCAGGTTCATGACAGGCACAAGCCCGTGGCGCGATTTCGTGTTCGCGAGGCCTTTGCCTATCCTTTGAAACGTGGTCGAGCTTCCGACGACGCCGTTCTTCGAACGGATGGTGGAACGAAGCTTGGTGCCCATTTGCTGGTAGGCCAAATGGACGTCGGCTTCGAATTGTTTTACGAAAGATTGTTCTACACTTATAGACATCTTTTTCTCCTTTTTAAGGGGTTTGGTTTTCGCATGCGGAAGGGTTGTGCGTTTTTAGCGCGCCGTTCTTATGCAGGTTA
>JAIRRC010000004.1 GCA_031256175.1 Rickettsiales bacterium | reverse complement strand
CAGGAGGGTCATTCTCGCCAGACCGGACGTTTGTAGAAGAGGTTGTTATTCCCCAGCCCGGACAACCGCCCGCGCCAAAGACATTATAACAGATTAATAAAGTTATTGGAAAGGAAAATAATTATAACCTGGATGGTCGGATTAAATCCGACCATGACAATAAAGAAGGATGAGGTCCCGGGTCAAGCCCGGGATGACAATAATTAAAGACCACCCCCGCCTTCGGCGACCCCTCCACAGGAGGGGAACTTTTTTATTCTTTGATTTTTAGGGCGTTGATGAAGGCGCTTTGCGGGATTTCAACGCTGCCGAAGCTGCGCATTCTCTTTTTCCCTTCCTTCTGTTTTTCAAGCAATTTCCGTTTCCGAGTTATATCGCCGCCGTAGCATTTCGCGGTAACGTCTTTCCGGAACGCCGCTATCGTTTCGCGCGCTATGATTTTTCCGCCTATCGCGGCTTGGAGCGGAATCTTGAACTGGTGTCTTGGTATCAAGTCTTTCAAGCGCTCTATAATAACGCGGCCGCGGTCTTCCGAATTGCCGCGGTGGCACAAGAAACTTAATGGTTCCACGACTTCGGTATTCACAAGAATCGATACTTTCACCAGGTCGCCCGCCGAATAATCGCCAAGCGAATAATCAAAGCTGGCGTAGCCCTGGCTTATGCTTTTCACCCGGTCGTAAAAGTCGAAAACTATTTCCGCCAACGGCAGCCTATACACAACCATCGCGCGATTGCCCGCATACGTCAATGTTTCCTGCACGCCGCGCCGTTCCGAGCATAAATTCAATATTCCGCCTATATATTTATCCGGCATCATTATCGTCGCCCTGACCCAGGGTTCCTGGATTTCCACTATTTGCGACGGGTCCGGCAAGTCCGCAGGGGTTTGCACTTCGATTCTTTTGCCGTCCCGCATTTCGACCTTATACAGCACGCTTGGAACGGTGGTCATCAAATTCAAATTGAATTCGCGGCTGAGTCTTTCCGATACAACCTCCATATGCAGCAGGCCCAAGAATCCGCAGCGCAGGCCGAAGCCAAGCGCGCTCGATTTTTCCGTTTGGAACACAAACGACGAATCGTTCAACGACAATTTTTCCGCAGCGTCTTTAAGCGCCGGATAATCGTCCGCCTCTATCGGGAAAAACGACGAGAACACCACAGGTATGCTCGGCTTGAAGCCCGGAAGCGCGGACGCGGTTTTATTGCTTGCGTCCACGATGGTGTCGCCGACCATGCAATCCCTTATTGTTTTCATCCCCGTTATGATGAATCCGATTTCGCCAGCAGACAATTTTTCCGCGTCCACCATTTTCGGCGTGAAAAATCCAATCCGGTCTATTTTATATTCCGCGCCGGTTTGCATGAATCTGACGCTTTGCCCTTTTTTGAGTTCGCCATCGACGATGCGCACCAAAATCACCACGCCAAGGTATGGGTCATACCAGGAATCCACAAGCAGCGCTTTCGCAGGCGCGTCCGCGTCGCCGCCGGGCGCCGGAAGTTTTTCGACTATCGCTTCCAGCAATTCGTCCACGCCTTCGCCCGTTTTCCCCGACACGCGCAAGGCGTCTTTCGCGGGTATTCCGATTACGTCCTCTATCTGTTCTATCGCCATGTCAGGGTCGCTTGCGGGCAGGTCCAATTTGTTCAAGACCGGCATGATTTCCAGGTTGTTGTCAATCGCAAGATATGCGTTCGCAAGGGTTTGCGCCTGGACGCCCTGGGTCGCGTCCACCAGCAGGACCGCGCCTTCGCACGCCGCCAAGCTGCGCGAGACTTCGTATGTGAAGTCCACGTGGCCCGGCGTATCTATCAGGTTCAGCTGGTAGTCCCGCCCGTTTTTCGCGCGGTAGTTCAGGCGGACGGTTTGCGCCTTTATCGTGATTCCGCGCTCGCGCTCTATATCCATCGAATCGAGAATCGTATCCTTCATTTCGCGCGCGGCCAGGCCCCCCGTTTTTTCGATAAGCCGGTCCGACAGGGTCGATTTGCCGTGGTCTATGTGCGCTATGATGGAGAAGTTGCGGATGTTGGATTCGTTCATTTTTTCTTTTTTTGCGGATGAGGTCCCGGGTCTTCCTCCTCCGCCAAGGCTACGGCGGGCACGTCGCCCGGGATGACAGAGGATAATAATTTTTCTATATTGTTCGCGCGTTCCAACGTGTCGTCGTATTCGAACTTTATATCGGGGGTGAATTTCTGGTTCATCGCCGCGGCCAATTCGCGCCTTATTTTCGGAGTCGCGTTTTCCAACGCCCGCGCTATCCTTTCCCGGTCGCCCTTCGCCGCAGTATAATAATAAAGCCGCACGAACGAAAGCCCGCCAGAAGCGACGGCGCCAGAGAGCGACACTTTCGCCAATTCGCCTTCGGAATAACCGCGCGCCAGGATGGACGCCACGTGTTTTTCCACGCTGCTTGCGACTTTGTCGCCCCTGTTGAAATTTCGTATCGGTTTTTTCATTTTTTTGTATTGTAATGGATGGAGGGATGATTTACAATGGGAAATAATAAGGATGGGAACGATTTGAGATTCCCGCCTTCGCGGAAACGACAATTATGAAACTTAAAACTTGGCTTATGAAGAATTCCAGCCATCCGGTCGCGCTTGCGGCGGTGTTTTTCCTTACCCTCGCCGAATCGGTTTTCCTTTTCATCCCCCCCGAAGTCTTCATAACCCCGCCAATCGTTTCCGACAGAAAAAAGGCCGTGCCGGTCGTCATACTCGCGTCCCTGGGCTCGGTCGCCGGCGGCGCCATTTCATACCTTATCGGAATGTTCATGTATAATTCCATCGGACTCTGGATTATCGAGAATTTTTCCAGCCCCGAAAAATTCGAACTGGCGCGCCAGATGTTCATAACGCAAGGATTCCTTATAATCTTCATCGCCGCCTTCACGCCCATGCCTTTCAAGCTATTGTCGATGGCCGCGGGTTTCATCGGATTCAATCCCTGGCTGTTCCTGGGCGTGTCCGGAATCTTCCGCGCCGCGCGGTTCGCCATGGTCGCCGCGCTTGTCCACAGGTATCAGGCCGGTTTCAAGAGGATTCTCGAAAAGTATTTCTGGTGGGGAATCAGCGCCGGAATAATTGTTGCGATATTGGGTTTGGCTGTGCTATCTTTGCTGTAAAGACCACCCCGCCCTTCGGGCACCCCTCGCTATGAGGTGAACTTAAAGCGGAAAAATGGAAAACAACTTCTTAGATTTACCGACGGAAAAGGCGCGACCGGCGCAACGGACCATCATTTCCTTTTCCGACGTCGGCGTCCGATACGGCAAGAACCCGGAAATCCTTTCCGACGTTTCATTCGGCGTCAACGACAAGGCTTTCTTTTTCCTTACCGGCGCGAGCGGCGCCGGAAAGACTTCGCTTATGCGCCTTATCAACATGACCCACATGCCGTCAAGAGGAGCCGTCAAGATTTTCGGAAAGAACACAAAGAACCTTTCGCGCGACGAGGTTTCCGAGCTGCGCCGCCGCATAGGCTTCGTGTTCCAGGACTATTGCCTTATCAACACCATGTCCGTCTATGACAATGTCGCGCTTCCCCTGGCCGCGCGCGGCGAGGACAAGGCAAAGACGCGCCGCCTTGTATCGCGAATCCTCGAATGGATTGGTCTGGCCGCTTTCGCGAATTCATATCCGCTCAATCTTTCCGGCGGGCAGCAGCAGCGCGTCGCAATCGCGCGGGCCGTCGCGCTTCGCCCCGACATTCTTCTCGCAGACGAGCCCACGGGAAATCTGGACGAGGAGAACGAGAAAAAGCTGATGGACCTGTTCGTCAAACTAAACCGCGCGGGCACCGCCATCATTTTCGCCACGCACAGCAGAAAACTTTTGGAGGCATACGACTATCCGGAAATTCATGTCGAGAACAAGCGCCTGACTCTCAGAAAGGGGAGGACCGGCGCGGCGAATCCGTTCGAGAATGTGTTCAAGAGTTTGAATTGTCCCCCCGCCGGCGGTGGAACCGCCGACTCCCCCGCAAGGGGGGAGTTAAGGGGGTTGGATGATTAGGAAGTCGGCAGTTTTCCAGCCAAGCCGCGACCAGTCCGTTTTCCTGGCCGGTATGGCCGCGCTGATGACTTTCCTTATCGTCCTTAGTCTGGGCGTCGCTTTGGCGCTTTCGAACGCCTCGCAAAAATGGAGCCGCAGCTGGGACATGAAGGCAACAATCCAAGTTCTGCCAGGCGGCGACGCGGACGCCGTCAAAAAAATCCTTAAAGACGAGTCCGCGCGCGTAAAGACAATCTATCAGATGAGCGAGGCCGAATTGTCCCGCATGCTCAAACCCTGGGTTCACGGGCGCACCGATATGTCCGCCTATCTGCCCGTCCAAATCGACCTTACATTCAACAGCCCGGCCGACATCGAAAAAGTTTCCGCGCGCCTGGAAAGCATGAAGGGCGTCAAATTCATATCGCACTCCGACGCCGTCAAGAACATCGTCGTGTTCGGCGGAGCCGTCGGCGTCCTTGCGTTCGTCATCATCGTATTCGTCGGAGCCGCGGCCGGAATGGCAATCGTTTTCGCGACACTCAGCATAATAAAAATCCACGGCCGCGAAATCGACATCCTCGCCGTCGTCGGAGCATACGATTCATTCGCCGTCAACCAAATCAGCGTCATGATTCTGCGTTTGGCCGCCGTTGGCGCCGCCGCCGGTTTATTCGCCGGCGCGCTTGCCGTATTCGGCGTTCTGGAAGTCGCCGCCGCCCAGAAAACCGGAATCGTTTCCGCGATGGCTCTTAATCCCTTCGACATATTGAAGCTGGGCTTGGCGCCGGTCGCATTGTCGCTTGGCGCGTTTTTCGTATCGCGCCTTGTCGTCCGGCGCGCTTTGTCCGAGGGGGCTTTCAAATGATTATAAGCACCGCCATCAAAACCATCATGCGCCCCAGCAGTCTGCTTGTCCTGGTTGTCATGATTCTCGCGCTCGTATTCGTCCATTCCGTCCCAGAATGCCGAAGCGTCAAATCAAAAAACATCGCCGTCGTAACAGGCGACAAGACCCGAATCCCGCGCGCTTTCGAAATCGCCAAGGAAACCCCGGGCGCCCGCGTGCTTATATCCGGCGCAGGTTCGAACGATTTGAAACTGCCGGCCGGCATGAAGATAGAAATCGAGACGAAGTCAAAGACGACTTACGAGAATAGTCTGGCAATCCGCGACTGGGTGCTTAAAAACGGATTCGACGACATCGCAATCATAACCTCGGACTATCATATGTGGCGCACCATGCTGCTTTTGCGACGCCAGCTGCCTTTCACCAAAATCGAGGCCTGCGCCGTAGAATCACAGGGGCTGACGAAACGGCACAGGATGGAACTTTGGATTAGGGAATTCGGGAAGTATGTCATGACTATGGTCGGAATCAACACCAGGGGGAGCTGATTCATACGATTTGAGATTCCCGCCTTCGCGGGAATGACAAGAAAGGAAACGATATGAGAAGCGCTATTACGAAGTCTTTGATGTATGTTTGGTTCGCGGCAGCCATGCCCATTCTGCTGGCCGGTTTGGTGTCGAAGAAGACCACGCTGCTCGCCATGAAGATAACAAGCGGCGGCGGACTGGCCATCGCGCGCGTCGTCGGCGGCGTCCGATACAGGGTGCATGGCCGCGCGCCTTCGCGCGGAATCGTCGCCGCGAAGCACATGTCCATGATGGAGACCGGAATCATGTTCCATGAAATCAAGAATCCGTTCTTCGTCCTTAAAAAAGAACTCATGATGGTGCCGATTTACGGATGGGCTTTCGCGCGCAGCGGAATGATTCCCGTCGACCGCAAAAAAGCCGATGTCGAAAACATGGTCCGCCGCGCAAGCGAAGAGATGGAGAAGGGGCGCGTCCTTATCATCTTCCCCGAGGGCACGCGCGTCGCGCCCGGCGACGACGCCCATTTCAAGGGCGGCGTCATGCGCATAGCGCAGGCCGCCAAGCAACCCATCACGCCCGTCGGTTTGGATACCGGAATATATTGGCCGAAGAAGGGGCCGATGGCGCCGGGGGTGGCGCAAGTTTATTTCGGGAAGCCTTTGCCTTGGGACGCTTCGCTTGAAGAGATAAAGAAGGCTATACAAGAACGTTCGGTATGACAAAAAATATAAGTCCAGTTTTTCGTTTTGGCGTCTAATCGCCCACTACGCTTCGGAAAACCGACCGCCGCAGGAGCGGTAAGCCTAGCCGTCGGCCGGTTTTCCTTGGTATTGGACGATTATCCATCCAAAACGCGACTGGACTAATATTTTTCGAGTTTATTATTTCGCGGATGGCGAGATGGAGAATGTATCGCGCCAGGAGGCGACTGGAATTTCGTTTATTGTGCACTGCACATTTTCGAATCCTGATTCCGACTGCGACGATTTCATAAGCGAATTCACCATGACGCCGCCCGCGATTCCAAGACCTACGCCGAACGCAGAATCCACAAGCGCGCGTTTCGCGCCGATGAATTCGCCCTTTGCGGAAACCCAGCGGTTGTAATTCGTCAATTTCGAATCCATCGTAAGGAGCGGAAGCGGCGGCTCCTTGTCCGAGCCGACGTTCACGTCCCCGGTGCCGAACGCCGTGCCGATAGTGAACTGCCGGTGCACGAAATATTCCAGCCAGGCGAATTCGTCCGCTTCGCTTCCGGCAAGGCCCGTTATCGTCGCAGTGCCAAGTTCCGGGTCGAATTTCCCGCCGGACGCCACTATCTTATTCGACAGCGCTTCGAATTTCGCTTCGCTTATGATTCCGCCGCGCGCGTGCTTCGCGATTATATAATCCTTCAATTTGTCGCGCTCTTCCTCTGTGAAATCTTCATTGAAGATGCGGAAGTTCGTTATCATCAGTTTCGCCGTCGAATCTTTCAGGGGGTCTTCGGACCGCGCCAGGATTTTCGCGCGCTTCATATTCGTTTGACGCGCCGTTTCGGCCGCCGCGTCGCTTTCAGTTTTCTTTTCCGCGTCGTCCATGCGTTTCAGCATGGCGCGTATCTTTTCCGACTGCGCTTCGTATTCCGCGACAGAGAATGTATTGCTGTTCGAAACGCGCACGGCGAAGGCGTCAATCGAATTGAAGTCCGATTTCATTTCCAGGGGAAGATTCGTCTTTTCCCGGTCAAGCTGTCTGAAAAGCGAGGTGAAATTTTCCTTCGCGCGGGCGTGGATGGTTTGCTCGTCGTCGAATTTTTTCTTATACGGGTCCAAATTCCTATTCCCGCGCGCAAGTTCCGCTTTGAACGCGGGCAGCGCTTTTTCCGCCTCGGCATACGGCGCGGTCGCGACCTTCGTATTCAATTCGTCCAGAAGCGCCGCGTCGACGATGTTCGCGCGTTCGGCCGCGGGAACGAATTTGTCCATATTCTGTTCGAGCTTTCGGCGGTCGTCGTTCGCAATCCGCAAGTCGTTCGCCAGCGCTTCGTTCGCCCTAACCAGCGCGCCGACAGCCGCGCTGTCCGCCGCAGTTTCGTTCTTGTTCGTCAAATTGGTCTTTATCACGCCGGCGATTTCTTCGTTGTATGTCTGCAAAAGCGAATTGATTTCTTCGATGGCGTCTATGTCCGCCAGGGTCGGGTTGGACTTCTTCGAATTCACTTTGGAATAGAGCTGCACTATATTCTCCCACTCGGTCGGTTGCAGCACGCGGCCCGAATCGCCGTGGCCGTCGAACAGCTGCTTTCTGGTCCTCATCGTTTGGAACGCCGCTTCGTATGCCCTGCGGAAGTCGTCGCATTTGGTCAGGTCGCCCGCCGACGACAGCAGGTTTTTCATTTCGCAATACGACGGGCGCGACGCGCCGATTTTTATGAAGACCCCGGTCGCCGGATTCAGATACCACCAATTCTTTTCAAGCGGCCGGCCGTCGGGATAGCACACGAAATTCCCGCTTGTGTGCTGCTGGACGAATTTCTTCACTTCGTTTTCGCATTCCTTTTCGGGATTAGGCGCGGCTTCCGGTTTAGGCGCCGGCGCCGGTTTGGACGACGCTTGCGGCTGGGGGGTATTGGCGGCGGAAACTTGGGCGCGTCGCGCGCTGTCCGACGCCATAATCATTTCGCCCATCGCCGCGTCGCGCTTGTCGCATTCTATCAGGTTATACGCTTCGTTCACAGGGTCCAGCAATTTCGCCGCTATCGCGCAATGGTTGCCGGCTTTCCATTCGTTTTGCAGAATCGACGAGCCGCCAAGCGTTATATACACGTTATAGTATTGCGAGAGATAATATTTGCCGCCTTTCTCGAACGGCTCCCCGTTTTTGAAATAGCACAATTTCCCGCCCATGGTCGTCGCGCCTTTATGATATTTCTCGACGCTTTCCACGAAGTTTTTGCAATCGAAGCTGGTGCCGCGCATATAAAAGCGGTCGGCCGCGCGCGACGCATGCGCGGCGAAAAGTATGGCCGTAAAACACAGAAAAAATCTGAGCGTAGAATTCATGCAACCATTATATCAGAAAATGGGGGGAAAAAGAAGGACATATACAATGGACCCCGGCCGTCGCCGGGGTGACGAGGGAGGGGAAAAAGAAGCTCTGCTTTTGGCAGGAGGTCCCGGGGCTTGCCGGGGATGACAAGTTTTTAATAAATGCAGCTGAGGGTCGCGCTGGCGTTCTTCATCAAGAACCAGGCCAATCTATAATCCGTCGAATACACCATTATCAGCAAAAGCGCGAAGACCAAGACCACTATCTTAACATTCACTTTCTTCCCGTTCAGGCAATAGATACTGATATTATACAGCAAGAACAAGATATATGCGTCCACCGCAAGGCTTATTATCCACATGCTCGTGCAATTGAACGCCAATGCGTTCAAGGCCAGCATAACCGGATACAGGAAGAATATCGACGCCAAGCCCTTCACCGCAGTTTCAAAGTCCCGGTCCCCTTGTGTGAATTCCGCTATCAGCATCATGACCCCCGCCAATGCGAACAAGGTCAAGAGCGCGATTATCGGAGTTGTGATAAATTCAGAAAAAAGGGTGCCGATGGTCGTCGGGTGCCCGTGCATGAACTGCAAGCCAAACGTCAATGCGCCGCCTATCAGACCATACACCAGCGCCTTTATAATCGGCGCGTCCAGGTTCCCGTCAACTATTATCGATTTGAAGAATTTCTGCGGGTTGAAAAGAAGGTGGTAGAGACCATGCAGCCAGGTTCCGGTTTTGTCGATGGTAGTTTTCGCTGGAATTTTTTTCGCCGCCATTGTAATCTCCGTATTGCAATGCAGAATGATTATAACGTCTGGAACAAGGGATGTCAATATGCTTAAAGTCGTAATCGCGGGGCGGCCAAATGTCGGGAAATCCAGCGTCTTCAACAAGCTTACGCGCACGCGCGACGCGCTTGTCCACGACCAGCCGGGGATAACGAGGGATGTCGTCGAGGGCGTAGGAAAAATAAAGACCACCCCGGCCTTTGGCCACCCCTGTGCAGGAGGGGAACTTATGGAATATAGGTTATTCGATACGGCGGGGATTGAAAATTCGAAGGACCTTTTGGCTCAGGCCATCACAGGTTTGGCGCGGGATGCCTTGCGCAACGCCGATGTCATTTTATTCGTGGTCGATGGAACGCATGGAATTCATCCCGGCGACGAGGCTGTCGCGCGCGAAGTGCGGAAGCTCGGCAAGCCCGTTCTTCTTCTAATGAACAAGGCGGATTCGAAAAAAGCCGCCGGGCGGGAGCACGAGTTTCTGAAATTGGGTTTGGGCGAGCCGCTGGCCGTCAGCGCCGAGCATAAGATAGGGTTCGAGGGGATAGAAAATTTTATTAAAGACCACCCCGCCGCCTGCTGCGGCACCCCTCCACAGGAGGGGAACTTTTCAATTAAGATGGCGATTATGGGGCAGCCGAATGTCGGCAAGTCCACCCTTATCAACAAGATAGTCGGCGAGAAGCGAATGCTTGCTTACGACCAGCCGGGCATTACGCGCGATTCCGTCCAGGTGCCTTTCTCTTTCGATGGCAAAGACCTGATTCTGGTCGACACCCCGGGTCTTCGCCGCAAGGGTAAGGTCAAGGAAGACATCGAGACTTTGGCGGCGCTTAAAGCGCTTGCGCTTATCGACGAGGTGGACGCCGTCGTTCTTGTAATCGACGCGACGCTCGGCGTAGAGAAATACGACATGAACATCGCGGCCCGTGTGGCCGAGGCAGGAAAGGTTCTTTGTGTCGCGCTCAACAAATGGGACAAGATACCCGCCGCTTCGCGCGACGAGCTTGTATTGAAATTAAAGCATGATTTCAAGAATTCCTTCAATCAAATCGTGAAGCCCATGATGCTGCCGATTAGCGCGGAAACGGGGACGGGTATCAAAAATATGATGAAGCGCGTTTTGGAAGCTGTGGAAAAGAGCAAGACGCGGCTGCCCACCAGCTATATCAACCGCGTGATAGAAAAGCTGGTCAAGAAAAACCAGCCGCCGATGTCGCGCATCAAGCGCCCCATGAAAATCAAGTTCGCCGCCCAGACCGATGTCGCGCCTATCGGAATCACCCTTTATGTGGGCGAGATTGTCGATTTGCCAGAAAGTTATGAAAGGTATTTGAGGAATGGGCTTTCGAAAGAGATTGGGTGGGAGAATCTTGTCGTTCGCATTCATTATAAGAAGGGCGGGAATCCTTATAAGGATAAGTGATAAAATGTGGCGGAAGGGGTCGGGAGACCCCTTGCGGCTAAGGTCTTCGCCCGACCATGACAATGGGTGAATAAATTCCTTGAAATATTGACAAAACAGCGTATAATCGCCCGCATGAAAAACACCAAGTCGCTTGACGACACCATTTTCAATCCGGTGCAAGTTCGGATTTTCGCGGACCTTCTTATGGTTCCGCGCAGCGTCATCGAATTCGGCCTTGACCAACGCACCCTTGCGCACGTTCCGTCCGATGAAAAGCGCGATGTTTGGAACCGCAGGTTTTTCGCCGCTTTGTGGATTCTCAAATCCATGCAATCCCAATGCGAATTCGAAACCAGGGAAGAGGCCGTCCGCGCCGTTCCCAAAAGATACAAGGACCTGAAATCCTTCGCGCTTGACCTGCAACAGGTCAATCCCATGCTGGCCAAGACCACCATCGTTTCAAAGTGCGACCCCGCCAACAAATTCCACGACCCGGAAATCCGCGACGCCATCATCCCCGTGCTTGCCGAGAAATACGACAAGACCGCCAGCCGCAACATACGATACAACCGCAGCAACGAACGCCTTGTCGCCGCCATGCGAAAACTGCCCGCGGGCGTTCGGTATCCAAGCCTTATGGCCATGTGGAACGCCATTCTTAAATCAGAGCCCGAAATCAACGCGACTTACGAGCTTTTGGAACGCCGCGTCCAATCCGACGACGAGATTTTCCGCGAGTATGCAAGGCACATAGAGGAAGGATATTCCATCCAGGAAAACGGCAGCGTCCGCCGCCGCGAAGCCAATCAGGCAATAGTGGCCGAAGCGCTGGACGATTTGGCCGCGTCAGGCCTGCGGTTCGAAGGTCTTGCCGAAATCTATATGTCTTTGCCGTGGGAAGTCCAATGGCGCGTGTCTTTCTGGACTTTCTGGACCTATGTGAATGGGGGGGGGTATGCCGGGATTCCCGAGAAGGCGCAGGGAATTTTGTCGAAGCCCGCCACTTTCAGCGAGCATTACTGCAAAAAAATGGTTCCGGTTGTGAAAAAATTCTTGTCGGAGCGCCAAGGACAAAAAATATTTGCCTAGGTCAAATTGCGGTCTTCGTCCGCATTCAAGTCTGCGACGCAACTGCCCGGGCAAAGCCCGGGCAGAGATTCCCGCCTTCGCGGGAATGACTATTTATTACATGGTATTATAATACCATGTAGAAAATTCTTGACTTTTTGGCGGGCGTGGTAATAATTGCAGGGTCGAACAAAGACCACCCCGGCGGCGAAGCCGCCACCCCTCCACAGGAGGGGAACTTAAAGAGGAAAATAAAAAATGGCAACCAAACACATAAAGCAGTCCGAGCTGAATCACGAATGGATTCTTATCGATGCGACCGATGTCGTTCTCGGGAGGCTCGCGGCCTATGTCGCGACCATTCTGCGCGGCAAGAACAAGGCGGTCTATACCCCGGGAATGGACACCGGAGACCATGTAATCATAATCAACGCAGAAAAAATCGCGCTTACAGGAACCAAGGCCGACAAGACCAAATTCATTTGGCACACCGGTTGGATTGGCGGAATCAAGTCCAGAACCCTGGGTCAAATGCGCGAGGAAAAACCCGTCAAGCTCGTCTTCAACGCCGTCAAACGCATGATGGGGCGCAGGACTTCCGTTGCGCTGGCCAACAAGCGCCTGACCAAGCTTCATGTATTCGAAGGCGCCGCGCACAAGCACGCCGCGCAGAATCCGAAAGTCGTCGACTTCGGTTCTTTCAACAGAAAAAATAAAAGGAGCGCGTAATGGCAGACAAAAAGAAAGTTGCTGCGGCACCTGTTAAAAAGCCCGCCGCGAAGGTTGCGCCGAAAGCGCCCGTCAAGGCCGCGCCGAAGAAAGTAGAAGCGCCGAAGAAGGTCGAGGTTGTCGTTAAGAAGCCTGCGCCCGCCGCCGCCAAGGCTATGGCGGACAGGCCGAAAATCGAAGCGAAGCCCGTCGTTCACAAGGTCGAGGCGCCCAAGCCGGTTGTCAAACCGGTCGTTGCCGCGAAGCCGGTTCAGAAAGCGGCCGAGGTCCCCGTTCGCGCGGCAAAGCCGCTTGCCGGGGATGACAAAAATAAAAAGGCCGAGATGACGCGGTCAAGCCGCGGTTTGACAGACAACAATGCCACCAAAAATTCAAACAGGGTTTATGCAACAGGAAAGCGCAAGAGTTCCATCGCGCGCGTTTATATGGCCCCGGGAAAGGGCGTCGTCATCGTCAATGGCAAGAAGATGGACGAGTATTTCAAGCGCTCTGTCATGCAGATGATTCTGGGACAGCCTTTCGATGTTGCGAACTCCAAGGGTTCATACGACGTTGTCGTCCATGTGTCCGGCGGCGGGCTTTCGGGCCAGGCCGGAGCCGTCAAGCACGGCATTTCCAAGGCGCTTGCAATCATCAATGCAGACGTTCGTCCGGCCCTTAAAAAGGCGGGATTCCTGACGCGCGATTCGCGTGTGGTGGAACGCAAGCATTACGG
>JAIRRC010000035.1 GCA_031256175.1 Rickettsiales bacterium | reverse complement strand
GATTTATCTTCGCATTGCATTTGTAAGTGTTCGCGCTTGCCTTCCGATGGTTCCTCGCGATGCGCGCATCTTTTCGCCGCTAACAACGCGGCTCAAAGTGCGCTTATACGCTCGGATTCTGCTCGGACGGGAAAACATGACATTTGGTCATGTTTTCTGTTTCCGTCCTCACCTTCGCCAGCATGACGGGTATGGATGAGGTCCCGGGTCTTCCTCCTCCGCCAAGGCTACGGCGGACACGTCGCCCGGGATGACAATGGATGAAAGTTATTACCTGGATGTTCGCTCGGCCTTCGGCCTGCGCGGCACTCGTAAGCGCTCGAACGTCGCAAGCTCGTTCCCGCTGACTCGTTGTCGGATTAAATCCGACCATGACAAGTGGTAGCGGGGATGACAATAATCAAAGACCACCCCGCGCTTCGGGCACCCCTCCGCAGGAGGGGAACTTAGAGAAGACTCGCCCCGCAAGGGGGGAGTTATTTTATATTCCGCAGGGGGGAATTTAGATTCGATAATTTCAGATAACCCTTGCGCCGCGCGGCAGCCGGAACTGCGTTCCGATTTTCGCCACAGACGAGATATGATTCAACAAACCGATAAGTTTCGACGGAAAGAACATCTCGCCTTTGGAACTAAGCAGCGAATAATCCGGATTGATTCCGGCGCGCCAGAAATCCGCAAGCGTGCAGGTATTCGCGGTTCTGACCGCCACGTCGTTCGCCATGTTCGCGCGGCCCGCCGCTATTTCCAGATTGTTCGCGGGCTTTTGAAAATGAAGTATCAGCGGGTCGTATTTATATTCCTTGGCGGTAACCCAATCGATTAGCTGGGCGGCGTATTTGGGCTCTATAACATCATATGCAATATCCCCCCCCCTTAGCGGGTCGTCCAAGTGGCCCAGGCTTGATTCGAATTCGGATTCCGACACGCCGTAAAGCCATTTCTTTTCGCCCGGCCGCCAGAATTTCTCGTTGACGAAAAGGGTCGTCGCGCGCGGCGCCGCGAAATATTTTTCTTCGGATACGAAATGGTAATGGACGCCGTCGGTTTCATATGCGCGCTTGTCGCGCGTGGTCATGGAAATCAGTTTGCGGAACACGCCGGACGGCATGATATTGTCGAAGAAATATTCTTTGCCGGAACCGGACTCGCCGCAAAGAAGAAGCAGAATATCGTTCGCCATGATGGGAACCTTTTTAGTTGCCATCCCCTCTCGGGCGCCATTATACGGCGACGGAACGACCCAGTCAAGCTTGGCTAACGGCGGCGGAAGACGCGGCCGATTTCGCGGCCGACGCGCGCGATGTTCCCGGAATAATTGGGCATCGACATCTCGTTCCTTTGGAAAGGCTCGGCGCCGGGACGGCCCGGGCCCCCGCCGCCGCACGACGGCAGCACCAAAAAGGACGCCAAAACAACGAAAGATTTCAGTCGCAAGATTATTTCCCCTTAGCGACATTTTAACATTTTAGCAGAATTATTCGAATTGGGGAAGATTCCTAAAACAACCAGCCCAGCCTTCGCCAATCCCCCTACGCACTTCGTGCTACGGGCGACAGGGGCTTCCACCTTCGCCAAGGCTTCGGCGGACAGGACGGCGGGCACTGAATTTTGCAGCCAAGCGAAGCTTGGGCAAAATTCGTGGCGTTCCCAGCAGGACTTGAGCACGAGCGAATAAGCACACAATGAGCCGCGTTATTAGCGGCGAATTGATGTGCGCGTCGCAAGGGAACAAGGAAAGGCAAGCGCGGGAATTTTGGCGTTCCCAGCAGGACTTGAACCTGCATCTAATTCTTAGGAGGAACTTGTTCTATCCAGTTGAACTATGGGAACGGACGTGGGTAGTTTAACCTTGCGTTCCCGATAAATCAAGCGACTTTCTGCCCGGCGGTCGCGTTCTCGCGGTCCTGCAGGATTTTTCGCGCCGCGTCGCGCACAACGTCTATCGAAACCAGCGCGCCGTCGCGCTTTATCGCAGACCAATAGTCCCAGCCATTAAACGCCAATGTTTTCTGCAACAACGCGGCCATTTGATGTATCGACCGGCGGCCGAGCATCGCGTGCTGCAACATTCCGTCCTTTGTAATAACCACGCGCTCGCCCCGCGGCGAGACAAGCGTCTGGCCCGCGCCCAGCAGCCCAAGCTCGAGCAACATATCGAAGGCGACGCGCATCTCTTCCTTCTTTTCCGGCGCCTGGTAAAGCGACAAGTCCGCGACAGGTTCCGCGGCGTCCACCCTGCCCTGCGCCGCCGCTATATATGCCGCTTCCTTTTCTATGCCGATGAAATTCCTGTGAAGTTTTTTCGCGACCGCGCCCGTCGTGCCGCTTCCGAAAAACGGGTCGAGTATTATGTCGCCGGGTTTGGTTGTCGACAGAATCACGCGCTCCAAAAGGTCCATCGGCTTTTGCGTCGAATGGATTTTTTTGCCTTCCGCGTCGCGCAAACGCTCGGGCCCCAAGCAAATATTCAGCCACCAGTCCGAACGCATCTGCTTGCCGCCGTTCTGCTTTTTCATCGTGTCGTAATTGAAAGTGTATTTCGCCGCTTCCCTGCTTGGCACCGCCCATATCAGCGTTTCATGCGCATTGGTGAACCGCGTTCCCTTGAAGTTAGGCATCGGATTGTTTTTCACCCATACGACGTCGTTGATAATCCAGAATCCCATTTCCTGCATTATCGCGCCGATTTTGAAGATATTATGATAGGAACCGATGACCCACATCGCGCCGTTCGGCTTCAAGACGCGCTTCGCCTGCGCCAGCCAGGCGCGCGTGAATTCGCCGTAATCGCCCCGGCCTTCGAACTTGTCCCAGTCGTCGTCCACGCCGTCGACAAAGGTCTGGTCGGGACGGAACAAATCTTTCCCAAGGCACAAATTATAAGGCGGGTCGGCGAAAACCGCGTCGATGCAGCCATCGTCAAGCCGGCGCATGACGTCGACGCAATCGCCTTCCAAAATGCGGTTTTTATATTCCCTCATGCGCCAATTATATCATATTTTCGGGGCGTTTTCGCGCGGGCGGCGCAAAATTTTATAAATAAATCCCTTGCCCGCATGACAAATCAGCGAAAATCAGCAAGTTATTTTATAGATTGACCTTTTTTCGGGCCTGTGCTAGGCTTTTCGGTTATGAGATGCCCATACTGCAACGAGCCAGATTCGCAAGTCCGCGACTCGCGTCCGTCGGAAGACGACACGACGATAAAGCGCCGCAGAATTTGCGGCGGATGCGGCATGAAGTTCACCACATTCGAGCATATCCAGCTGCGCGAGCTTATGGTCAAAAAAAACAACGGAAACTTGGAACCATTCAGCCGCGACAAGGTCGAGCGCGCGATTAAAATCGCATGCCGCAAGCGCGGCATAACCGAACAGCAAATCGGCAAAATCGCAAGCGCCATACAGCGCAGAATCGAAACAGAAACGAACGAGGACGAAATATCGTCCGACGCGATAGGCCAGATAATTTCCGAAGCGCTTATAGCGCTTGACCCCATCGCATTCGTCCGGTTCGTTTCCGTCTATCGAAAATTCTCGAAGATTTCGGAGTTCAAGCAGCTGATACAAAAAATTCCAGAGCCCGAGCCCGCCGCCGATTTCTGCGAGCTTCCCGTCAGACCCAAACCAGGGCGCCTATTCTGATATGAAAAGATTCCTTACGATTTTCATCGTCTGCATATTCGCGAGCGCGAGTTTCGCCGCGCCGCCGCTGCCGCGAATCCTATCCGACGAAGACGTCCTGACATACACCGAAATATTCCGGCTTCAAGACGCCGGAAAATTCGACGCCGCGAAAAAACTGGAAGGCAAATTATCCGACAAGATTCTTATGGGCGAAGTTCTTTTCCAGCGATACATGGACAAGGGATACAAATCAACCCTGAAAGAACTGAACGTTTGGATGTCGCAGCATTCGCGGCATCCGGGCGCGGACTCTATACACGCGCTGGCGAAAAAGCGCGGCGGCACCGCGCTTACGACGCGTCCGCCGCAAGTTCCCGTCGCCCTGTCCGCGCGGGACAACAACGCGACTTCCGAATCCTTCACGACCGGAACATACGACAAGAAGATAAATTCCAAAATCGCCACGTTCAAGCGCTCGCTCAAACGCGGGAAAACTTTGAACGCGAAAAACATCCTTACCGAACCGGCGGTAAAAAAAGCACTTTCGAAATCCGACTACGGGCGGCTGGCCGGGCGGCTCGCGTTCATGTATTATTCCGACGCGCAGTTCGTCCAGGCGAAGGAATGGGGAACCATATCGGCCGAGGCAGGCTCGGAATACGGGCTTTGGACGATGGGACTTATGTCATACAAGGAAGGATACTTCACAATCGCGACCGATTATTTCGCGCGCATGACGCAGCTTGAACACATCGGCGAATCGCGCAAGGCCGAAGCCGCGTTCTGGGCGGGGCGCAGCGCGGCGGAAGCGGGCAACGATGCGCTTGCGAAAAAATTCTGGAAGGCGGCGTCCAAAAACAGCCAGCTTTTCTACGGCAAGCTTTCCATCAAAATGCTGGGTGGCACGCCCGAGTTCGAATTCTTCGAACAAAAAATCACCAACACCGACTTCGCCGAAATCATGAAGCATTCATACGGCATGCGGGGACTCGCGCTCATGCAGGTCGGGCAAATCGAAGCGGCCGAGCGCCAGTTCAGATATTTGGCGACCGCGGAATCCAGCGACAAGCTGCTTCATGCGGCGCACGCTTTGGGCACCAATTACGAGCTGCCGCGCCTGCAGCTGCAAATGGGCCGCATCACGCGCGAGAAGGGAATCCTCGAAATCAGCCCGGACGTTATTTCCGCCGCGCAATATCCGATGCCGAACTGGGAGCCGCTTAAAGGGTGGAGCGTCGACCGCGCCCTGGTCTTCGCCATAATCCGCCAGGAATCCGCCTTCAAAACGAACGCGAAAAGCAGCGCCGGCGCGCAGGGCGCCATGCAGCTTATGCCGAAAACCGCCAAGACCATCGCGCGGCAGAACCATATCAACCTCGGCGCGCTTAACATGTCCAACCCGGAGCACAACGTCTATCTAGGGCAAACGCTTATAAACAATCTGCTTAAACGCCCGCACATCGACAACAATATAATAAAGCTTCTGGCGGCGTATAACGCGGGCGAGCAGAGAATGCTGAACTGGCAGAAAAAATTCAACACCGACGACCCGTTCCTTTATATCGAAAGCTTTCCGGCGTTCGAAACGCGCGAATATATAAAGCTCGTCATCTCGAACCTTTGGCTTTACCGCGCGCGGCTGGACCAGCCGATGACCGCGATAACGGACTTGGCCGAAGGCAGATGGCCGATATACTCGTCGCACGACCATATCGCGAGCGCGCATGAAAATGCAGAAGACGATTCCGAACTTTGACGAACCTGGCGCCGCGGGCTGCGACGAGGCCGGGCGCGGGCCGCTTTGCGGGCCGGTATTGGCGGCCGCGGCGGTTTTCCTGTCGCGCGACTTTCCGGATATGCCGCTTATAACGGATTCGAAAAAGATGACGCCGAAACAAAGGGCCGCCGCTTTCCTTTGGCTTCATGAAATGAAGCGCGCGGGAAAAGTCGATTTCGGAATCGCGGAATGCAGCGCGGCCGAGATTGATAAAATGAATATTTTGAAAGCCTCGCTCGAAGCGATGCGCCGCGCGACATTGAAATTGAAAACGAAGCCGGACTTGTTTCTAATCGACGGGAACAAGACGATTCCCGGCCTGCCATGCAAGGCAATCGTCAAGGGCGATTCGAAATCGCTGTCCATCGCGGCGGCTTCGATACTGGCCAAGGAAACCCGCGACGCCATTATGAAAAAACTGGACTTGGAATTCCCGCAATACGGCTGGGCGCAAAACGCAGGCTATCCGACCAAAACGCACTTGCAAGCAATCGAAAAATTCGGTATAACAAAGCACCACAGAAAGTCATACAAGCCGGTCGGGAAATACCTATGATTGAAATCGTGAAGGGCGAGGTCGAAAAGCTGTTGGGCGGGGATAAAACCGGCCATGCGGACGACCACGCCATCCGCGTTCACCAAATATCCGCGGATTTTTGCAAAGCGGAAAAAGCCGACCGCGAAATCGTCGCGCTGGCCGCCCTGCTCCACGACGTCGACGACTATAAAATCTTCGGGCGCGAAAGCGAAGAAAACCTGACGAACGCCAAAAAAATCATGGCTGTCGCGGATGTTCCCGCAGAAAAACAAGCCGCAGTTCTGGACATAATAAAAAACATGGGATACAGCAAGTCGCTTTCCGGGATTCGCCCGACAACCATCGAAGGCAAAATCGTATCCGACGCCGATATGCTGGAAGCCATGGGCGCAAGCGTAATAGTGCGCTGCATTCCCAACTACGCCAGGGACAAATTCATCTTCGACAAGGACATCCGGCCGAAACCCGACATGACGCCGGAAGAATACAAGGCGTCCAGCACGCAGCGCGGCGGATTCATAAACCATTTTTTCGAAAAGCTTTTGAAACTTAAAGGCATGATGCTCACCGAATCGGGAAAGAAGGAAGCCGCCGCGCGCCACGATTTCATGGTCGAATTCCTTCGCGCCTATTTCCGCGAGAACAACCTGGCCGACTGGTCCGAATATTTGGAAAATTATCTTAAAGGAGAAATGAAATGAAACTTAGAAAATTCCAGGACGTCGATGTCGCGGGCAAACGCGCGTTCGTCCGAAGCGACCTGAACGTCCCGATGGAGGACGGAAAAATCGTCGACGATTTCCGCATAGTCCAGTCCGCCGCCACAATCCGCGACCTGCTTGCGCGCGGCGCGAAAGTCGTCGTCGCTTCGCACCTGGGCCGCCCCAAGGGAATCACGCCGGAACTTTCATTAAGGCCCGTCGCGCAGCGCCTGGCCGAAATTCTGGGACGCCCAGTCGAGTTCGGAAACGAAGCGTCGAGCGATTTGGTCATGCTTGAAAATCTGCGCTTCGACCCGCGCGAGGACGAAAACGACCCGGCTTTCGCGAAAGAACTCGCGGCGCTTGCGGACATATATGTGAACGACGCGTTCGGCACCGCGCACAGGGCCGCCGCGTCCATCGACGGAATCGCGCGGATTATCCCAAGCTATGCAGGCCTTCTCATGCAGCAGGAAGTGGCCGAGCTTTCGAAAATCACCAACAAGCCGCGGCGGCCGCTGCTTGCCATCATTGCGGGCTCTAAAATTTCCACGAAAATCGAGATGCTTAAAAACCTTATCAAGGTCGCGGACGCGATGATAATCGGCGGCGCCATGGGAAACACTTTCCGCTTCGCGCAGGGATACGGAATGGGAAAGTCCATTTACGAGCCCGACCTTAAAGGTGTCGCGCTCGAAATCCTGGCGCTTGCCAAGGACGAAGGATGCAAGATAATCCTTCCGACGGACAAGGCTGTCGCGAAAGTCTTCGACAGGTGTAGCGACAGCTTCATCCGCGGAATCGACGAAATCGAGGACGACGACATAATCCTGGACGCAGGCCCGGAATCCATAACGAACTACATGAATGAAATCGACGCGTCGGAAACCATCCTTTGGAACGGCCCGGTCGGAATGTATGAATGGAACAATTTTTCGCGCGGCAGCGTCGCCATCGCGCGGCACCTGGCCAAGCGCACCGCGGAAGGCAAGGCGATAAGTATCGCGGGCGGCGGCGACACAATCGCGGTTCTGTCCGCGGCCAAGCTTGTCGACAAGATGACATATGTATCCACCGCGGGCGGAGCGTTTCTGGAATTCATCGAAGGAAAAATCCTTCCGGGTATCGCGGTGTTGGAAGACAAATGAGCTTATTCGCGAAAATTTTCGGACGCGACAAACCCGGCCGGCTTTCCATAGAGCAGCTGGAAGAAATCCTTATCGCGGGCGATGTGTCGCCGGGCGCCGCGCAAAAAATCGCATCGAAAGTCCGCGCGAAGAATCCAGAAAATTTCGATTCTTTGGTCGCCGCCCTGCGCGGTGAAATCGCAAACATCATAAGGCCGTTGGAAAAAAAATTCGAACCTGCGCCGCATGAAGTCATCATGATTGCCGGCGTGAACGGCGCGGGAAAAACCACGACAATCGGAAAGCTTGCAAACCTTTGGCGCGACAAAAAAATCGAAATCGGCGCGTGCGACACATTCCGCGCGGCCGCGACGGAACAGCTTTCGGCCTTCGCTGAAAAGACCGGCGCGGGATTCACCTGCGGGAGCAATTCCGACCCGGCTTCGGTCGCGTTTCAAGCCGTTCAAAAAAACGCAGACATAACCATCATCGACACCGCGGGACGTCTTGGCACGCGAAGCGACCTTATGGACGAACTTCCGAAAATCGTCCGCGTAGTCAAAAAAATCAATCCTGACGCGCCGCATGAAATATGGCTTGTCCTTGACGGCACGACCGGTCAGAACATCATGTCCCAAATCAAGGCCTTCGGCGAAAAGGTCCCGCTTACCGGCCTGATTATAACCAAGCTTGACGGCAGCGCGCGCGCCGGCGCCCTTATATCATATGCAGTCGCCGAAGCCCGCCCACTGCCCGTCGTTTTCACCACCAACGGCGAGAAGATTTCCGACATCGCGCCCTTATCCGCGGAAGCCTTTGCCGCACGCCTAACCGACATTTGAAATTTCGTCCGAATCGTGTTATAATATTAGGATGAGATTCCCGCCTTCGCGGGAATGACAAAGAAAGGTTCCCGACATGCCGCTAATCCCTATGGTAATCGAAGACACCCCGAAGGGCGAACGCTCGTTCGATATATTCTCGCGTCTGCTTCGCGACCGAATCATTATGCTATCCGGCGAAATCGAACCCGCGATGGCCAACGTCGTCATCGCCCAGATGCTTCTTCTTGAATCCGAAAATCCGAACGCCGACATAAATCTTTACATACAATCCCCCGGCGGCGACGTCGCGGCGGGATATGCGATTCTGGACACCATGCAATACATCAAGCCGAACATACGCACCATCGGAATGGGCTTGGTCGCAAGCATGGCCGCGGTTCTTCTTGCAGGCGGCGAAAAGGGAAAACGAACCGCGCTTCCAAACTCCACGATAATGATTCACCAGCCGCTGGGCGGATTTTCCGGCCAGGCTTCCGACGTCGCGATACATGCCGAGCGAATGCGAAAAACAAAAGAAGACCTGATTAAAAAGATGGCCGCGTGGACCGGAAAAAGCGCGAAGGCCGTAGAAGCCGCGATGGAGCGCGACAATTTCCTAAGCGCCGCAGAAGCCCTGGATTTCGGGCTTATCGACCAAATAACGGAACCCAAGGCGGGCAAACAATGACCGACAACAACACCCCGGAAACACCGGCTTCCATAAAGACATGCTCGTTCTGCGGCAAGCCGCAGTTCGAAGTCAAAAAACTTGTCACCGGACCCAATGTGACGATTTGCGACGAATGCATAGACCTGTGCGGCGACATTATCCGCGAAGAAAAAAACAAGACGGCGCAATCCGGTTCACCCGCAAAACTTCCGACGCCTAAACAAATCTACGACATTCTTGACCAATACATCGTGGGCCAGGAGCTTGCGAAGAAAACCTTATCCGTCGCGGTCTACAACCACTACAAGCGCCATTTCCTGAAAACCGACGACGACATAGAAATACAAAAATCCAACATACTTCTAATCGGGCCCACCGGCACAGGAAAAACCCTGTTCGCGAAAACTTTGGCCAAGATAATAAACGTGCCGTTCGCAATCGCCGACGCGACGACCCTTACCGAAGCGGGCTATGTCGGCGAAGATGTCGAGACAATCATAACGCGCCTTCTGCAAGCCGCCAACTTCGACGTCGCGAAAGCCCAGCGCGGCATAATTTACATCGATGAAATCGACAAGATTTCGCGCAAATCCGAAAACCCTTCCCTTACGCGCGATGTGTCCGGCGAAGGCGTTCAGCAGGCTCTGCTTAAACTAATCGAAGGAACCATCGTCATGGTGCCGCCCGCAGGCGGACGCAAACACCCGCAGCAGGAACTGATTTCCATGGACACCAACGGGATACTTTTCATCTGCGGCGGCGCGTTCGACGGAATAAAAAAGATTATCGACATGCGCAAGAACGACCGGCCGGGGCTGGGCTTCGGCGCCGAAGTCACCAGCAAGAAGGACCGCGCGGAAAAAACCGCGGTGTCGGACGTCCAAACCGAAGACCTTGTGAAATTCGGGCTGATACCGGAACTTATCGGCCGCCTGCCCATAGTCGCGACGCTTGAAGACTTGGACGAAAAGGCGCTGATAAAAATCCTGACGACGCCGAAGAACGCGATAGCAAAGCAATTCAAGGCGATGTTCGCGGCCGACAATATCGCGCTTACGTTCAAGCCCGACGCATTGGAAGCCATCGCAAAGATGGCGCTGGAACGAAAGACCGGCGCGCGCGGCCTGCGGTCGATTTTGGAAAAGCTGCTACTGCAATCGATGTTCGACTCGCCGGATAAGAAGAACCTGGAAGAGATAGTAATCAGCAAAGACGTCGTCCTTGGCAAAGTTCCGCCCATCGAAGTCTTCCGCGAAGAGAAGAAAACCGCCTGAACCGACAAAAGCAGCGGATTTCCCGGATAGGAATACAAACTTTTATTTTTTACTAGATTTTTTTCATTTTTTCAATTATGATTAGAACGAATTCCTATTATAGGAAACTAATCAAGAGAGGAGAGAGAGAAATGAAGCACAGCGAAGTTTGGGATGTCATAGAAGTGTTCGCGAAAGCCAAGGGCAGAACCGTTTCGGGTTTGGCCAAGATTTCGGGCCTGGACGCGACCACTTTCAACCGAAGCAAGCGGTTCACCAAAATCGGTCAGGAAAGATGGCCTTCGACGAACAGCATTTCCAAAATACTGGCCGCGACCGATTCCGACATCGTCGACATGGTGAAAATCTATATCAAGCACCTTAGAACTTATAAATCTTAAAAAACGAATCGATTCGCGGCCTGAAAACCGCGAATCGTTTTTTCCTATGATTTTGCAAAAAATCGCAGACAAGCAAGTCGCGAAACAACCGGCGGTTGACGGGGTTTCTTTCTTCGGTCATATCTAGTATAGTTTCCTATGGAAACAGAGAGAAAGAATATGACAAACCATTCCGACAAGCCGACCGGCCTTTTAGAATCCAAACGCTGGCTTTACATTCAAATTCCGGGAAAACGGATAGTCCGATAGCGCGAATCGCGGGCTTTTTGTATCATATACTTTTCGGAAATCAATTTGTTTATTTTCCTGAATCGGAAAGATTTGCGTTGAAGGAAATAAATCCTACCTTACCCTGAATTCCCTGAGAGGGAGAGAAATCAATGAAAATATCGAAGTGCGTTTTCGCACTTGTTTTTTGCGCGTCGTTCGCAAATTCCGCTCACTCGGCAAGTTATGGTCCCGGCATCGATTTCAGCTACGGCATTTTGGAAATAATTAAGCCCGCAGGGGACGTCGACCTTGCGGCTCTTCTGAATTCCACCGGCGCGAACGAACTTTATGCAGAGGACGCGCGCCTGGCGTTCGCAATCGACGACAATGCGGCCGCAAATGGATTCGCCCTTAAACTGGATTCGGCCCAGCTGAACAGAATCACATTCGTTCTTAATATCTCGGCTAGTCCGGCCATGCTGCCGGCCGGAACCTTCATAACGATATTCGAAGCCGGCGGCTATTTTACGCTGAATCGAATCACCTTTGAAATAGACCTTCCGGAATTCTATTCGGTGTCGCTGACCAAAAATTCCGACGGCGCCTATGGAATCCTGATAGAGCAGAACAACAATTATACCGGCGGCGGGGGCAACAACCCGGGCCACGGCCCTAACCCAAGAAGCGATTACCTTACCTATGTCGCAATCACGAATCCGCAAAGCTGGGCACTGCGGCGCTTGTCCGGCGCGCCGGACCCGGACACGTATGAAAAGATAGCGGCGGAATTTTTCCATATGTTCCAGGGCGCCGCGCTTGACATGTCTTCCGCCGCCCAGCGAAGCTTCCGGAACGCCGAAACGGGAACGGGCGACTACGACGGATACAAGCTGTTCGCGGAAACGTTCCGCGTATCCGCCGCGGGCGGCCAGGCTTACGGGGCCGCCGCGGGCGCAAGCGGAATTTTCAGCGTGTATTCGGCGCTTTCGAGTTTGAACTATGCGGACGGAAGCGCGAACGGAAAAATCCTTGGCGCCCGGCTGGCCCCGCGCGTATCCTTGGGTCAATGGACATTGAAGGCCGAACTGGGCTACCAATCCGCCTGGTTCGACGAGGGCAGAAATTCCTTCGGCCTGAACTCCGACAACAATATGCGCGTGGAATCCAAAATCGCGGGCGCCGGCGCCGAATATAAAATCCAGCTGGGAAAAAGCCTTGCTTTGACACCGGTCCTTCGATACGGCGTCCAAGAATCCGTCGTCAGGGACCATGGCGACGACCTGTTCTTCTCGAAGCGCGCGAACCGCGAGATATTTTCGACCCTTGACTCGGGCGGCAAGTTCCAATACAAGGCGTGCGTGGTGTCGACGTGCCATCATCTTGGCCTATACGCGCTTGGCGGATACGATTTCTATGAAGGCGCGCCGGTATGGTCATACGGCGCGTATGCGAAATTCTCGGTGGATTCGGACATGACCTGGCTCGACTTCCATTTCGGAAGCGAAAGGTTCGGCGAAAAAGATTCCTATCTTTCAAGCGTGAAACTTAGGCTTGTGTTCTGACAGGATTTTGTTGTAGAATGTTCCCTGCAATAAAAGGAGAATAAAATGAAGAAATCCCTGATAGCCGTCGCGGCGGTCCTGATGCTGGGCGCGTGCGACAATTCGAAACACTTCAAGCTTGACTGCGAAGGCCACAAGATAGACGTGTCCATGGACGGCAAGGGCGAAAAGCTTACGGCGGTCGTCGACGACCGGTTCAGCGTCAAACTCGACAACGTCGTCAGCGCGGACGGCGCAAAGTATGAAGGCCAAGTCATCTGGGGCAACGCGGGCGAGCTTACCTATATCTGGGAACTTATACTCTGGAACAAGGGCGAAAACTGGATGACGATAATCGACACAGGATTCGTTCTGGACTGCAACGTCATAAAATAAAAGGAAGGAAAAATGAACATGAAAAAAATAATCGCGATTGCGGCGGCCGCGTCCGTCGCGGTCGTGGCGGTGTGCGCGCTTTGCAAAACGGGCGGCCGCAGCATATCGGTAAGCGGCGAATGCTTCATGAAAATACCGCGCGACAAACTTCGCGTCGCGGTGAAAATCCGTTCGCTGGACAAGAACGCGGCGGCGTCGCTGCGCTATGCCCAGGCGGCGGCGGACGAGGTCGTCGGCCGCATAAAGAAGATAAGCGACGCTTCGATGGAAATCCAAACCAAAAGAATTTCCAGCTTCGAGGAAACAACCTGGAACAACAATACGCGCGTCGTTCTGGGAATAAGGTCGGAAATCGTCGTCGAAATAACGACCGACAGCAAGGAAACCTTGACCGCGGTGCTTAACAGCATGGACGGCGCGAAGAACGCGGAAGTCCTGCCGCAGGGCATGTCGAATTTTTCATCCCCGGCGGTAGTCGCCGCGGCGACGGAAGAATGCCTGAAAGCGGCGACCCAAAACGCGCGCGCGAAGGCGGCCGCGATTGCGAAAGCCGACGGACGCAAAGTCGGGCGCTTGGTCCATGCGCGGCTTGGCGGCTTGGCGAACGACGACTATGAAACCGACGGCTTTATGTTCCGCGCGGCGAAAGCGCCGATGATGGCGTCGGAATCGTCCGGCGACTATATACAATCCAGCGACGGCGACCTTTCATTATCCGTCGGCGCAGTGTTCAGGATAAGGTAATTCCTTTCATCAAACCATAAACGGAAGATTGTCCAAAGTCCCTTCGGATATTCGGACGTTCACGTTTATCATCAGGAAAATCTTTTCGTCGTCTTCGCTTGCCCTTTCGGTGAAAATATCCTGCGCGCTAAGCAGGCGCGAAGTGTTTATCGAAAGTTTCGAAACCAAGTTGTCGTCGTCAAGCAAGGTATAAATCGCGCCGGTATTTTTGGGCATGTTCTCGCCGCACTCGTGCTCGTTCTGCGGGCAGCGCAAAGCGTCCAGCAAAGTCTTGGCGCGGTTGTCGATGTCGGCGCGCGCGAAGCCGATGCTTTCGGGATGAAGCATTTGGATGTCCAGCTCGACAAACATATTCAGCTTGTCGGAAATAAGCGGATTGAAAACATAGCCGCCAAGGCTTTTCGAAAGTATCGGCGCCTTGGTCGGGTTCGGCACCATGTGCGCGGCAAGATTGTCCCAGGGCGCGTGGCCCATCAGCTTTTTCAGCTGGTGGTGAAGCGCCATCCTGATTTCCGAAACATGGCGCGAGCGGCTTTTCGGATTCGTCATCAATTCGCCGTAATAAAGCAGTTTGAATTTCATGCTTTTTCCCCTTGGTTTTCGTCACATAATAACCCATTTCGGCAGGGCACTTCCATAGGATATATTGCCGTTTTGTCAACAGCAGAAAGGTTAAGATTTTCCTTGCGGGAAAGGCGCCCTTTTGCTAAGATTTCCCGGTAATAAAAACATCTATTAATAAGGAAAAAATTATGTCGAAAATGCAGGATTATTCAGCGGATTCCATCAAGGTTTTGAAGGGGCTTGAAGCCGTCAAAAAACGCCCCGGAATGTATATCGGCGACGTTGGCGACGGCTCGGGCCTTCACCATATGATTTACGAAGTCGTGAACAATTCCATCGACGAAGCGCTTGCCGGATTCGCGGACCTTGTGTATGTTTCGCTCAACGCCGACGGGTCGTGCACTGTTCGCGACAACGGGCGCGGAATTCCGACCGGCATAAACGCCGAGACCGGACGCAGCGCGGCGGAACTTATAATGTGCGAATTGCATGCGGGCGGGAAATTCAACAACGAAACCGACGGCGCCTACAAAGTGTCGGGCGGACTGCACGGCGTCGGCGTGTCCGTCGTGAACGCTTTGTCGACTTGGCTTGAACTCCGCATCTGGCGCGAGGGAAAGGAATGGGGCATGAAATTCGCGGACGGCGTCCCGACCGAAGGCATACACGTCATAAACGAAAACGCGGGCGACAAGCACGGAACCGAAGTTTCGTTCCTGCCCAGCCCTTCGACTTTCACGAACACGGAATTCGACTATGACACCCTTGAAACCTGGCTGCGCGAGCAATCGTTCCTGAACAGCAACGTCCGCATAATTCTGGAAGACTTCCGCACCAAGGGCAACGAAGGCGAGGCGAACGAAAAGAAAAGCGTCGAATTCCATTCAAAGGGCGGCCTTAAAGAATTCGCGCAGTATCTGGACCGGTCGAAGGAAATGCTGACCAGCCAGCCCATCCATATCGCGGCCGAAAAAGATGGCGCCCAGGTCGAAGTCGTTCTGGAATGGACGACCAGCTATCATGAAACTTCATTGTGCTTCACGAACAATATCCCGAACAAGGACGGCGGAACGCACCTTGCCGGATTCCGCGCGGGACTGACGCGCGCGCTCAACAAATACATCGCGGAAAAGAACACGAAGAACGACGTCAATCTTTCGGGCGAAGATTTCCGCGAAGGCCTTACCAATATAATAAGCGTGAAGATTCCCGACCCGAAGTTCGGTTCGCAGACCAAGGACAAACTTGTGTCTTCCGAAATCCGCCCGGTGGTCGAAGGCATAGTCTACGACCTGCTGTATCAATACTTGGACGAGAATCCGACCGACGGCAAAATGATTATCAGCAAGATTATCGAGGCCGCGACCGCGCGCGAAGCGGCGCGCAAGGCGCGCGAACTTTCGCGCAAGAAGAACGGGCCGGAACTGGGCTCGCTTCCGGGCAAGCTCGCGAACTGCCAGTCGAAAGACCCGGCCGAATGCGAATTGTTCATTGTCGAGGGCGACTCGGCCGGCGGTTCCGCCAAGATGGGCCGCGAAAGAAAATTCCAGGCGATTCTTCCGCTTCGCGGCAAGATACTTAATGTCGAGCGCGTGCGCTTCGACAAAATGCTCGGAAGCGACACCATCGGCCAGCTGATAACGACGCTTGGCGCCGGAATCGGACAGGAAGAATTCGATGTCGAAAAGCTCCGCTATCACAAGGTGATAATCATGACCGACGCGGACGTCGACGGCTCGCACATTCAAACCTTGCTGCTGACCTTCTTCTACCGCCATATGCCGCAGCTGATAGACAAGGGCTATCTGTATGTCGCCAAACCCCCGCTTTATAAAATCGCGCGCGGCAAAAGCCAGACCTATCTCCAAAACGACAAGGAATTCGAAGCCTATCTTACAGACATCGTGTCGGCCGACGCGATTCTCAACACCGCGGACGGCGCGAAGATTTCCGGCGCGGATTTCGGACGCATTTTATCCTTGTGCCAGTCGGCCAAGTCGGCGCTTACGGGCATGAAGAATATCGGTTTGCCGTTGAAGTTCGCCGAAGCCTTCGCGCTAAACGGCTGTTTGGACATAAGCTTTTTATTCGACCCGTCGCAGGCCAAGCTGGACGCCGTCGCGAATTTCCTGAACACCGCCGAAACCGAATTCGAAAAAGGCTGGAAGGTAAGCTATGACAGGAACGTCGGAATCATAGTTCAAAGGACGCTCCGCAGCGTCGTCGACAAATATACCCTGCCGGTGTCCAGCTTCGATTCGCCGGAATTGCGCGGTTGGAACAATCTTGCCGGGCGCGCGGAATTGTCCGCGATATTCGCCAAGGCCGCGACGCTTGAAATCAAGGGCAATTCCACCAAGGTGAATTCGCCTAGCGCGCTTGTCGCCGCCGCGTTCGGATACGCGCGCGCCGGAATTTCGATTCAGCGTTATAAAGGTTTGGGCGAAATGAATCCGGAACAGCTTTGGGAAACGACGATGGACCCGAACCACCGCGCGATGTTCCAGGTGAAAATCACGGATGCGACGAAAGCGGACGAAGTTTTCACGACGCTTATGGGCGACATTGTAGAGCCGCGGCGCGACTTCATCGTGACCAACGCCCTGGACGCCAAACTGGATATATAATGCGCCGCCTGAAATAAAGCTAAAAATTCCTCTTGTTTTATCCTTCGGCGGGGTTCAAAATTGCTCGTCTAGCGAAGGAGCATAATGGACAGACTTAAAAAAATATGGCTTGCCGGCCGGGAGATTTTCCCGATTGTAGAGGGCGGCAAGGGCGTCGCGGTTTCAACAGGAAAGACAGCGGGATGTTTCGCCGCCGAAGACTGCGCAGGAACATTTTCCGCGGTGATGCCCGACGGGTATGACGAAAACGGGCGCGCGGTTCCTGTAATCACACCGGGCAAGACACGCCTGGAACGCCACCGCGAAATGATAAAAAAATCGATTGAAAACGGAATTCAAAACGTGGAAATCGCTTGGCGCGAATCAAAAGGCCGCGGGCGGATATTCATGAACATGCTTTGGGGACTTGGCGGCTCGCGCGAAATCGTCGAAGGCATTCTTGAAAAAACCAAGGGCAAGATTCACGGAATCAGCGTCGGCGCAGGAATGCCATATCAGCTGGGCGACATCGCCGCGAAATTCAAAGTCTATTATCAGCCCATCGTGTCATCCAGCCGCGCTTTCAAGGCGCTTTGGGCGCGCGGATTCCTTCGCACGAAGGAATGGCTGGGCGGCGTGATTTACGAATGCCCATGGCGCGCGGGCGGGCACAACGGAATATCTTCCGAAGACCCGAATTCGCCGGAAGAAGCGCTGCCGCGTTTGATAGAACTGCGGCGCTTTATGAATTCCGTCGGGCTGGCCGCCGTTCCAATCATCATCGCGGGCGGAATTTGGAGCCTGTCAGAATGCCACGCATATATCGGAAATCCAGACATCGAGCCCGTCGCCTTCCAGCTTGGCACGCGGCCGATTCTAACCGCGGAAAGCCCGGTGTCGGAATCTTGGCGCGGCGTTATGATGGGGCTTAAAGATGGCGATGTGAAATTGCAGAAATTCTCGCCCACGGGATTTTATTCTTCGGCCGTCAATAATAATTTCGTGCAGAACCTGCTGGCGCGGAAAGCGCGACAGGTGCCGTTCTTCGACGAAGCCGCGGAAGGCCGCGTCGCGTTCGGCGGCAAGTTTTTAGACGCGCAGGACATGGAAAAGATTTCCGAATGGAAGTCGCGCGGATTCAGCGCCGCGCTTCCGACGCCGGACAATACCTTCGTGTTCGAAACGCCGGATGCGGCGCGCGTCATCGCCGCGCAGCAGGAAGCGTGCGCCGGATGTCTGGCCGCTTGCAAATTCAGCGGTTGGAATTCGTTCGAGCCGGACGCCGAGCTTCCGCGCGACCCGCGCAGTTTCTGCATAAAGAACACCCTGCAAGCCGCGGCGCATACCGGCGCGACGGACAACAACCTTGTGTTCGCCGGGCATTCGGCTTATAAATTCGCAACCGACCCGCTGTTCTCGAACGACAAGCGCCCGACTATCCATGAGTTTTTGGATGAAGTGAAGAAAGGTGGTTAAAAAAGAGTCGCCCCGAAAGGGGCGACAAGTTTTTATGCAATTTGAGATGCCGACCGCCGTCGGCATGACAATGGAAGAGGTCCCGGGTCTTCGCCCGGGATGACAATGGATATTTTTACATATTCACGTCTTCGCACGAGGTGAGTTTTTGTTCGAAGGTGGTTTCCTTCGAGGAAAGACCGCCTAGCAGGCCGCCCGCGACACCGCCTATCGCGCCGCCTATCGCGCTGCCCCAGCCCGGCGCTATTTTCGTTCCAATCGCCGCGCCAGCCGCAAGCCCGCCCGCGGCGCCCTGCATCGCGCCGGCACCGGTGCTTTGGCCGCCGCGTTCCTGCACGGATTCAACGCGGCAGATATGGCAATTCCTTAACGACGGCTCGAACGTCGCCGATTCTATCGTGCTTCCTTCCGAATTCGCGCCCTTTTTGCCCAGGCTTTCGCACTGCTTGCGCGCGGTTTCGACGTCCGCCGCTTTGGTCAATTCAGCCATGCGGCGCACGAAGTTTCTGCTTGCGCGCTGCTCGGCCAACATTCGGCCCATAAGTTTCGAAGTGCTGAACACCGCCTGGCCCATTTTGCCTTTGCATGCGACAAGCGTCGGGTCGGCTTCCAATGTCTTGAAGAATTTATCCACGGCCGCGTTCACCGCCGGCTTGTAATCGTATTCGTCCAAGTCGCGAATCGTTTTTATATCCAGCGGCGCGCCAAGGTTTTCATCCAAGCAATTCATATCCATTCCGCACGTCGCGTTCAATTTTTCCGCATACGCGTTTATGCAGCCCTGCATAAGCTGGAAGTCCACCTGCAAGACCACGCCCGCCTGTATCGCATTGAAGTCGGGTATCGCCGCGCATGACGGAAACATATTCTGCGGGCACATCTTGCCGATGTCGCCGACGCTTTTTCCGACGCAGGCCGGGTTCGAAAAATTCTCGCCGCACTTGTCCTGGAAGCAGCCAGACAAATCGTTCTGGCAGAATCTGACGCGCATGAAGCCCAGGCGCGAGTCATACATCTTCGAAATTCCCGGCACCATCTGGTCGCATTCGTCCATGACCGGGCAGACGCCGCGCGCAATGCGCACGTCGGTCAGGCACTGGTCGTTGATGGTCGGCGCGCAGGATTCTTCCAGGCACGCGTCCACGCGCGCAAGGCAAGTCCCGCGGCGGTTCTTGTCCGCGAATTTGTTCGCTTCGGCAAGCACCGCGACTTGCTCTTCCTTCCAATCCTTTTCGACATAGGTTCTGACGGCCATGCATTGCTCCAAGATATTTTCGCAAGCGTTGGTGCGGCGCGCAAGCAAGGACGCGTCCAGGCAATTTTCGAAATTCGTGCCGCAGCCGCCCTTGGTCGCGACGCAGTCTTTGAGGGCCAGCAGGCATTCGCCGCGGTTGAAGCGATTCGTCTTGTCCAGATTTTCCACGCGGGATTTTCTGACTTCGCGCTCGGCCGCCAACTTGTTATCCTCGGCCATTTTTTTCTGGCCTTCGACGTATTTCGAAAACGCGGAGCAATCGCGCGCGACTTGCTGGCCGTATAAGGTCTTCACCATCTCGGCGTCCTGGCCGCATCTGTCCAATCTGTCCTTGCAGGATTTGGAAGCGTAATCGTAAAGGTCGGCGCCGCGGCGCGTCAATTCGCGCGAATCCGCGCCGGTGTATTCGATGTCGTCGTCGCCGTCGAACGAAAGGTCCAATGTCTTTTTCTTCTGCGGGTTCGTCGCGGCGAAGGCAAGGTCGGCTTTGGCGCCAAGCATTTCGCGTTCGACGCCTTCGTTCATCAGATGCTCGGCGTCAGCCTGCAATTTCTTTATCGTCGCGATAGTTTTGTCGAATTCGGAAATTTTCGACGAGCAGACGCACCGCTCGCCTTCCGAATCGTCGAGCAAACAGAACTGGTCCATGCAATTGAAATAATTGTCCTTGCATTCGTCGATGGTGCCGTCCTTGGACGAGAATTCGGCGGGCTGGGATGGGGCCGATGCCGGAACGATGGCGACCGATGTCGTAAGCGGGGTCGTTTGGGTGATGGCGCCCGCGGGCGCCATGCCGCCGGCCATTCTTATGCCGACGCGTTCGACGGCGGATTCTTCCGCGGCGGGGGCGGGCGCGGCGCGATTTTGTCCCGCGCGGTTTGGGCGGCCGGTTTCGGCCGCGAAGCCGTCGGCGGCAATCAGCGAAACCATCAGCGCGGCGGCCAGAATTTTCAGACTTTTAGAAACTAGCGAACTCATCCCTCTTTCCCCTTGGATACTTTATTGAACATTATATCATAAAAAATGGGGAAATGAAAATAGTTATTACCTGGATGTTCGCTCGGCCTTCGGCCTGCGCGGCACTCGTAAGCGCTCGAACGTCGCAAGCTCGTTCTCGCTGACTCATTGTCGGATTAAATCCGACCATGACAACATAAGGATGAGGTCCCCGGGGATGACAATGGAGGGTCAGGCCGACTATGACAAGTGGTATAGGGAATGACAGGGGAATTATTCGGATTCTTTGCCTGACAATGCCGCGAATTTTGCGGCGAAGTCGACTTTTTCCTTGAAGTCGCCTGTGGAACTGCGGGCCGTGCGGGCGCCGCCGGGCTTGCCGTTATTGCCGTAAAGCTGGCCTTTTTGCTGTAAAGCTTCCACGCCTTTTTTCAAAGCAATCTTATTGGCGCCGCCGGAAAAGTTGTTCGTTTTATCAGACATCTTTTTACCTTTCGCTATGTTTTTACCATATTATTACGTTTTGTCAAGCAAAAACTTAATGACGAACTTTACTGCTCTTTGACGCTTACCCGGGCGTCCCCGTCCACCACAAGCCGGATATTCCCGGTTTGCGGGGCGTCCGGGACTTCCATCGAAGTCGTTTCCTTCACCACCCTGACGCGGCGGTTTTCCGCGTTTTTCACGTTCGGGCCCGTTTGGACTTTAAGGTCGTTCATACCGCTGGACACAGAAACTATCTGACTTGACGGAATTCCATAGTTGACAAGCAGTTTCCGCACCGACTCGGCGCGGCGGCCGCCCAGCGCAAAGTTGAAGTCCTTGGAGCCAACGGTGTCCGTATGGCCGACGACGGTTATCTTCACATTTTTATTATTTTGCGCCGTTTCCGCCAGCTTTCTTATGATTTCCTGGTATTCCGGGGTGACGTTGGACTTATTGAAGTCGAACCTGACCTCGAAAATCTCTTCCATTATACTTTGTTTCGGGGACAGCGGGATTTGCTGGATTTTTAGCGTCAATTCCACTTCCTCGCCATCGTCCCAGTCGTCATCGTCGACATTGGGCGCCGCGGCGGCTTGGCCCGCGCGTATCGCCGCGAGCTCTTCCCTAAGCGCAAGCATAATCGTTATGAATTCGTCGCGGCTTACGAAATTCGAATGGCTGGCCATCAATGCCAACTGGTCTTCTTCAGAATTTTGTCCGAACATTACAGCTTCCGGCCGTATCAAATTGCCCTGCATGACCATGACCTGGTCCGCGCCCCTGTCCCTGGTTCGCGTCCTTCTTATCGGGCGGCCGTTTTCGTCGACGCCTTCTATGAACACGTCTTCGTCGCCGTCCATGAAGTCGCCGGGCGACGGGATTCTGTTTATCGCGACCGCGGTGGACCGGCGCTTCGCCGCTATCCTATGGATTTTGTCCGCCGTCATGCCTTCCATATTGTCCGAGAGTATCGACATGTTCCAATCGAATTTAACCTGGCAATCGTGCGCCGTCGCCCTTAGGCCAGTCGCGCTTGCCGCGACCCAGCAATCGAATTTCGCCTGGGTTTCCGCCGCCAAGTCAGGGAACGCGACAGGCGCGCCCGCGCGCAATAAATCTATCAGCGCGTCGCTTGCCGCAACGAATTCGCGCGGGTTTCTGACGCCCCAATCGGTCGGATTTTCCGGATACGGCAATTCGCCCGAGAAGGCCGCGATGGCTTTCTGCGCGAATCTTTCGCCCGTCTGCATATCGCCCACCACGCGCGCGTTGAACAATGCGAACGACCGGTAATTCAACGCTAGGCGCGCCATGAACGAGTCGTTGTGTTCGGCGCGGCTGACGTCTAAATGCTCTATATAATCGACGGAAGGGGCGAAGCCCGGGTTGCCGTTTCCGCCGGAACCGCCGAAATCCCCGTCGCAGGCGGCAAGCGCGAATACGGCGGCAAACATACCTAATTTCTTCAACATCTTCTCCGTCCTTGGAATCCTTTGCGTCAATTATATAGAAAAAGAAAAGATGGGTCAAGAAGGATATTAGTTTATTAAACAATGGACCCCGTGCTTCCACGGGGTGACGAGTGGGTAAATGCTATGCGGGAATGACCACCCCCGGCTTCGCCGACCCCTCGCTACGGGGGGAACTTATTGCATCTTTATATATGACTTGGGGTCGTTCGGGCGGAGTTTTTTCATATGCGCGTCTATTATATCCCGCTCTATGAAAAACGCGCCGACGTCCTTGCCCGCAAGATTATCTATCGCCGGCAATTTAACCGACATCGGGTTCACCTTCACGCCGCTTTGTATGATTTCATAATGCAAGTGCGGGCCCGTCGAAAGCCCTGTCGAGCCCACGTATCCTATAATCTGCCCCTGTCTTACGTAAGTCCCGACCCCGACCCCGCGCGCGAAGCCCGACATATGCGCGTATAAGGTTTCGAAGCTGCCGCCGTGCCTTATCTGTATGAAATTCCCATAGCCCGTGTCGTATCCCTTACGCACCACCCTGCCCGCGCCGGCCGATGGAATCGGCGTGCCGTGTCCGGCGCGGAAGTCCACGCCCCTGTGCGCGCGGTTGAATCCCAGCACCGGGTGCCGCCTGTTCAATGTGAAGGACGATGATACGCGCGCGTTGTTTATCGGCGTGCGCTTCAAGGATTTTATCGCGCCTTTGGCGTTCGCGTCGTAGTATCCGGCTTTCCCGTCCGATTTCTTGAACCTATACATTTTCGTTTTGCCGCGAAGCGTGTCGAATTCCGCGAACACCACCGAACCCGTCGCAATACGCTGGCCGCCCGTCCAGAATTCTTCATACAATACGTAGAAGCTTTGGCCGGCCCTGACGTCGCGCTCGAAGTCGATTTCGAAGCTGAACAAATCATAGACTTCGGTTATCACGCCCAATGGAATTCCCGCGCGCTGGCCCGCCGCGTAAAAACTATCGCCGTCTTTAATCGTGCCTTCGCGGCGGACTATGCGGACTTCGGGCATTCTGTCCAGGACGCTGGCGCGCCACTGGCCCGACTCGTCCCGGCCGACGTTTATCTGGCGGAGCGGGCCGCAGTTCAGGACTATCCGCTCTATCGGCGAATCGTCACGCTTATAGACGCGCAAAATATCCTTGCCCGCCGAGAGCGAGCGGATTTTCGCGTCCTTTTTTATAGTTCTGTCGATTTCAACGATTTCATTATGCGGCAAGCCGAAGTTGCCAAGCAAGGAACCCAATGTGTCGCCCTGCTTCACCGGGATATTGTATTCGGGGCAGATGTCCAGGAAGCTTCCGACATCGATGCCCTTCGACACGAACGCCACGGGCATGAACACTATCAAAGCCAGCGCAACGGATATGGCCGCAACCTTCCGCCGCGCGATTATGGCGAAATAGACCGAATATTTTTCCCAAAGCTTTTTGAAATCGTTCATGGGGTAAAGGGTAGCATTTTTAATTTGAAAGTGCAATACTATATTAATATAGTGTGAAAAATGAAAACATCCGCCGCATTTGAAATGCTAAAGTCTTCGTCAAACGCACGCGACGCCAAAATCGTCCTGCGCCATATCATGCGCCACGACGCGTTCGAAATTCCCGACGTCCGCTTGTCGCCGCTTCAATCCTTCAAAGTCTGGAACGCCGCGCGGAAGCTTCGTTTGAAGGTTCCCGTCGCGAAGATAACAGGCATGAAGGAATTCTACGGCCTGTCGTTCGAGACCGGGCGCGCCACGCTTGACCCGCGGCCGGAATCCGAAACCATCATCGAAGCCTTAAAAAAATATTTTCCGAAAGACGCGCGGATTAGAATCCTTGACTGCGGCACCGGGACGGGATGTCTTATCGCCGCGGCGCTGAAAGAATTTCCGAACGCTTCCGGGGTGGCCATCGACATATCGCATTCGGCGGTTAGGTGCGCCGCGCGGAACATGCTGAAACTTGGGCTGTTCGGCCGGGCGGAGATAAAGCGCCGCGATTTCGGGCGCGCGCTTACCGAAAAATTCGACGCCATAATTTCCAATCCGCCATACATAGCAACCGGCGACGCGCGCGTGGACGCCGGCGCGCGGCACGACCCGAAGGCCGCGCTTTATGCCGGCGCGGACGGGCTTGCCGCCTATCGGGCGCTTGCGAAATCGATTCCCGAAATGCTTAATGCGGGCGGAAAAGTTTTTTTGGAGATTGGCGAGGGGCAGGAAG
>JAIRRC010000047.1 GCA_031256175.1 Rickettsiales bacterium | reverse complement strand
CTGTTGGCAGCATCCTGCCAGGTTCCTGACGGGCAAGCCTGACATGCTGATGAGCTGTTGATGTAAGAGTCTTTAAGATTGAAAAACGCCCCCGCAGGACAATTAATACAATAGCCCACGACCCCTATCGATAAAAGTCTTGCTTTTAGCGATAGGGGGAAAATTTGCGTATTGACTTACAATTGCGCCGGGGGTAAAATTATCCCATAAATGAAAAAGGAGTGAAAAATGAGAAAACTTATAGACTTGGTCGCTTTGCCGATAACACTAGTCGGCGCCGTCAACTACGGACTTATCGGCATATTCGGCCTCGACCTGCTGAGCTATCTGTCCGGCGATTTGGTGCAAATCGCGCAGATAGTCATAGGCGCGTGCGCGGTTGTTGTCGCCGCCGGTTTCTACGCCAAAAGGTAAAGACAAAAAATAAAGCGGCGTTTTTCAAAATCGGTCTATAACGCCGACTACGCTTCGGAAAACCGACCCTCGGATACGCGTCAGTATACGCTCGGGTCGATTTTCCTTGGTATTCGACGTTCTATCCTCGATTTTGCGACGCCGCTAATATTTTTTGAGTCTTATTTATAATATGTCCGGGACAAGGTTGGTTTTTTTATCAGCTTTTCTGCTTGCCGCCTGCGGCGGGGGGTATGAGGCGCGCAATGAAAAATTCATGGCTTCGTTCAAAAAGGGCGAATATGAGTCGGCTGGTAAAATTTTATATGTTGAGGTCCCAGGGCTTGCCGGGGACGACAGGAAAAAGGAATCCTATTTAGGCGGGTTGCAATGCGGCGCGGGCTTCATGTGGGCCGGCCAGGACGAGCTTGCCCAACAATGCTTCGCCGCCGCCGACCAGGCCATGTTCGATTCAAAGATGACTTCATATGACCCTCTCGAATTCGAAAAAATAATGCTTAAAACATATCAGGGCGCGGCCGCATTATCCGCAAGCGACCAATTCGCCAGGCAATTTTTCAATCAAGCTTATTACCTTCAAACCCAGAGCGTCGACGCCGCCGCCAAGCAAATCGCCGACATGGAAAAGGAATTCAAAAAATCCGCCGCGAAGATTCCCGGAATGCCATCGCTGGACTCCATAGTCGCCGAAGCCGACAAAGAATTTTCCCAGAACGCCCAAGTCGCCGCGATGTCGGACTTCGTGAACCCGTATGCGACCTGGCTTTCCGCGATTTACGCCGGCCTTAACGGCGACATGAGCAACGCCGAAAACTATCTGCGGCGCGTTATGGTTTTCGCGCCGGACAACAAGTTCGTCGCGACCGACATCGCCGCGCTTAAATCCGGGCAGGGCCATGTTTGGGTCGTTTTGGAAGACGGCTTGGTCGGACACAGGACCACGCAGAAGCTGGCGCCGCGCGCCCTTCAACAATGGAAAATCAACCTTTCCATTCCCGACATAACCAAGGGAAGTTCCGCCGTTAAAAAGCTTGAAGTAAAATCGGGCAAGGAAACGGCGACGACCCAGCCGCTTGCCGACATAACGCGCATCGCCAAGACAGACCTTTCCAAATTCCGCCGCCGCGACATAACCGCTTCGGTCATATTCGAAATCGCGAAGGTCGCCGCCGCGGGCACCGCTTTCATAGTCGCGGAATCCGCCGCGCACAACAATGCCAGGAAAAATAATTTGGGCGGCGCCATGGCGCTTAGCCTTGCGGGACGCGGCGCGCTCGCCGTCATAATGTCCCAGGAAAAAGACTGGGAGACGAGGGATTGGACTTCCCTGCCCAACACCATTTCCGTCGCGCGCGTCGCGATGCCAAAGAACAGGTTTATCGAAATTTCCGGAGTGGATGAAAAAGTCAGGATTCCGTCCGGCGCAAAGAACGCAATCGTCATCGTCCGAATTCCATTGCAAACCGCCAAACCAGGTATTATAATTGGACAACTCAACTAAGGAGAAATGAAATGAGCAATAAATTATTCATAACCGCAATGTGCTGTTCGGCTTTGGCCATAAGCGCGTGCACCGAAACGCGCGTCATCGACAGCAAGGAATCCGCCAACTGGGTCGCGGCCGAGCTTACCGACCACGATTTCCAAGCCGCCGCCAAGCTTATGCTGGACGACGCCATGAACAACGAGCTTAAAGGCAGCAGGACCTTCGTCATGGAAGTCGCGCAGGTCAAAAACGACACAATGCAGAAAATCAACACCGCCGAGCTTACCGACTATATGCGTAAAGAACTGCGCCGCAGCGGACGCGTCCAGCTGACCAATCTGGGCGAGAACGCGTCGGTCGCGTCTTCGCGCGAATTGGCGAACAACGCCATGATGGACAAGTCCACCACCATGAAGACCGGAAAAGTCGTCGCGCCAGACACCAGCCTTTTCGGACGCATAGCGCAGCGCGATTTCATAGTCGACGGCAAGAAGAAAATCGAATATACTTTCTCGCTTTCCATAACCGACCTTAAAACCGGGCTCGAGATTTGGAGCAGCAAGGAAGTCATAACGAAATTGACATCGAAAAACAAAAAGACCTGGTAAGGAGTTTTTGAAATGTGCGGACTATTGAAAGGAAAGCGCGGGCTTATTATGGGCGTCGCGAACGATATGTCGATGGCCTGGGCCATCGCGAAGATTTGCGCGGAAAACGGCGCTGAAATCGCGATGCCGTATGGTATTCCGCAGCTTGAAAAACGCGTGCAGCCGCTGGCGGACTCTATCGGCGCGAAATTCGTCATGGAGACCAACGTTCAGAACGACGTCCAGATGGACGCGCTTTTCGGCGCTATCGAAAAGGAATGGGGCTGTCTGGACTTCGTTCTTCACGCCATCGCGTTTTCCGACAAGAACGAGCTGGTCGGCGACTATTACGCCGCGACCACGCGCGAGAATTTCAAGAACACCATGGACATATCCGTCTATTCGCTTGTCGACATAACGCGACGCAGCGTTCCGCTTATGAAAAACGGCGGAAGCATTCTGACGCTTACGTATTTCGGCGGCGAAAAATCCATTCCGAACTACAACGTCATGGGCGTCGCCAAGTCCGCTTTGGATTCTTCCGTCCGCTACCTTGCCGCCGACTGCGGGCCCAAAAATATCCGCGTGAACGCCGTTTCCGCCGGGCCCATCCGCACGCTTGCCTCGTCCGGCGTCGGCGATTTCAAGTCCATGCTTGACCTGAACGAGATGCTGACGCCGCTTCGCCGCAACATAACTTTGGACGATGTCGCGGGCGCGGGGCTTTATATGTTCAGCGACCTGTCCAGCGGCGTCACGGGCGAAATCCATCATGTCGACTGCGGATACAGCTCTACCGGCATGGTCTCGAACGAGGTTAAAGACATTATATTGAAAGCCAAGCAATAATATAAGGACATAACAATCATGCTACCAATCGGATTCAAGGTCGGCGGGGTGCGCGCCGGAATTTACAAGAAGGGCACAAAAAAAGACGTCGCCGTTTTCATTTCTTCCGCATCGGCCGCCGCCGCGGGAATGTTCACGCAGTGCATGGCGAAGGCCGCGCCCGTCGTTTTCGACATGGAAGCCCTTAAAAACAAGAACGCGAAAATCAGCGCGATTGTCGCGAACTCCGGATGCGCGAACGCATGCACCGGGACACGCGGTTTGAAAGACGCCAAGGACATGGCCGCGAGCGGGCAGAAAATTTTCGGGCTTTCGGCCGGTTCGGTTTTGGTCGCTTCCACCGGCGTTATCGGCCAATATCTTCCGATGGATAAAATCAATAACGGAATACGCGAGCTCGCCGCTTTCACGGGGACAAGTCCGGCGCATGAAAAAGACTCCGTCGAAGCCATAATGACCACCGACACCTATCCGAAATACACTTCCAAAAAAATCAAAGCGTCCGGCGGCGAAATCACAATCTGGGCCTGCGTGAAGGGAAGCGGAATGATACATCCCGACATGAAGGGGCTTCATGCGACCATGCTTTCCTTCATACTTACCGACGCGAAGATAGAGGCGCCCGCGCTGCGCAAATCCCTTGCCGCGGCGGTGGAACAATCGTTCAACCGCGTGTCCGTCGACGGCGACACTTCCACCAACGACACCATCGTCATGCTTGCCAACGGATTGTCCAAGGCGGGCAAGTTGTCCGCAGTCGACATGAAAAAATTCCAGGCGGCTTTGGACGAGATGACGCTTAAACTCGCGAAGGAAATCGCCGCCGACGGCGAGGGCGCGACCCATATGGTCGAAATCGAAGTAAAGGGCGCGAAGAGTCCGATGGACGCAAAAAAAATCGCCGCGACTATCGCGACTTCGCCGTTGTTCAAGACCGCGATATTCGGGCGCGACGCCAACTGGGGCAGGATTATGGCCGCCGCGGGAAGGGCGGGCGTCAAGTTCGACCCATACAAGGCGGACATATCAATCGGCAATATAGTCGTTTGCAAAAACGGGATGGCTGTCGATTTCGACGAGGAAAAAGCCAAGAAAATCCTTAGCGAAAAAGAAGTCAAGGTCGTCTTGGATTTGAAGCAGGGCAAGGCCGCCACAAAATACTATACCTGCGATATGTCGATAGACTATGTCAAGATAAACAGCGATTACAGAAGCTGAGGACGAAAAATATAAGCGGCTTTACCTGCTAACGCAGGGTTTATTACCTGGGTCGTCGGGTCAAGCCCGACGATGACAAAGGGGATGCATGGCGAAGGGAATCGATATTTTCATAAAGGCGGAATACGACCGGCTGGCGGCCGACCTGCGCGAGTGGGACACCGCTTACCACACCCATGACGCGCCGCTTGTCGACGACGCCACCTATGACGCCGCCAAGCGCCGCGCGAAAGAACTTGAAGCGAAATATCCCGGCCTGGGACAGGCCGCGTCGACCGCCGTCGGCGGCGCTTTGTCGCGCGAGTTCAAGACCTTTCCGCATTCCGTCCCCATGCTGTCCATCAAGGATGCCTTCAATGAAGGCGAAGTCGGCGAATGGTTCGCGCGCGTCAAATCCGATGAAATTTTCATCGAGCCGAAAGTCGACGGGCTTTCATTCGCGGCGCGTTATGAAGACGGAATTCTAATCCGCGCGCTTACCCGCGGCGACGGCGCCAAGGGCGAAGACATAACGGAAAACATCAAGACCATTTCCGACATTCCGCAAAAGATTCCGGCGCTTGGCGTCGTCGAAGTCCGCGGCGAAGTCTATATGGCGCGCGCGGATTTTTTCGCGCTTAACGAAGCGGCCGCCGCGCAGGGCGGGAAAATTTTCGCGAATCCGCGAAACGCCGCCGCCGGTTCCTTGCGCCAGCTTAACCCCGAGATAACCGCCGCGCGACGCCTTCGCGCTTTCGCCTACACTTACGGCGAGGCGTCGAACCGAACCTGGAAGACCCAATCGGAATTTTTCGAAGTCTTAAAATCCTGGGGATTCAAGACGACCGGCGAATGGTCCGCTACCCTTCGCGACGTTTCCGAAATCCAGACCCACTATTGCCGCATGTCTGAAATCCGAAGCCGGATTCCTTTCGACATCGACGGGCTGGTTCTTAAAGTGAACGACATCGCGACGCAAGAGGCGCTGGGTTCGACCGCGAATTCGCCGCGCTGGAACCTTGCCTATAAATTCCCCGCCGAAAAAGGCATAACGACCCTTCGCGACATAACAATCCAAGTCGGGCGCACCGGCGTTTTGACCCCTGTCGCCGAGCTTGACCCCATAAATATCGGCGGCGTCATAGTCGCGCGCGCGACCCTGCACAACGCCGACGAAATCGCGCGCAAGGATTTCCGCGTCCTTGACAAGGTCGTCGTTCAGCGCGCGGGCGACGTCATACCGCAAGTTGTGGAATCCCTGGAACACGCGGCGGGCAGCGCGCCCTACGAATTCCCGACCATATGTCCAGTTTGCGGTTCGGAAGTCGTTCAGGACCCGGACAAGGTCGCGCGCAAATGCATAAACGTCCTATCATGTCCCGCGATGATAGTCGGCGAGCTGGAACATTTCGTTTCGCGAAAAGGCTTCGACATCGAAGGCCTTGGCACGCGGCAAATCGAGAAATTCGCAGAGCTTGGCTGGCTTAAACAGCCCGCGGATATTTGGACTTTGATTGATAAGCACGGCGCCGAAATCCGAAACATGGAAGGATACGGCGAAAAATCCATTGCGAACCTTGACGCCGCGATAAAAACGCGCAGCGAAATAGATTTGCACAAACTGCTGTTCGCAATCGGCATACCGGAAGTCGGCGAGGCGACCGCGAAGATTCTTGCGAAAAAAATCGGCAGTCTGGAAAGCCTTCGCGCCGCCGGCGCCGAGCAGCTAATCGCCATCGATGGAATCGGCGAAATCATGGCCATCGAAATCATGAAGTTCTTCCGCGACCCGCACACCATTTCGGCCCTTGACGAATTATTGCGGCATTTAACCATCATCAATCCGAAGGCCGCGATAGCGAACGAGGGCGGATTCTGGTTCGGCAAAAAAGTCGTCTTAACCGGCGCGCTTTCGAAATATCCGCGAGAGGAGCTTAAAGAAATTCTTGAAAACCTTGGCGCGAAAGTCCAGGGCAGCGTGTCCGCCAAGACCGACATCGTAGTCGCCGGCGCGGAAGCTGGGAGCAAGCTTACGGACGCAGAGCGTCTTGGTATCCGCATTATGGACGAAGCGGAATTATTAGAAAATCTTCAATCGGTCAAATCGGCGAATGAATTATAGGCATTCTGGCGAAGTTTTCGGAAATGGATTTCAAATCGGAATCCACGTCGATATATCGTATTTTATCTTTAACCGCGTCGAACTGCGTTTTCGACAAGATGTTCTTGTGCCTTCCGTCAAGGACGCCCGTTCCAATCCAAAAATCGGTAAGGCTGCTGGAAGTCGACATTATGTGCAAAGAAAACTCCGTCGGGCTGGCGCTTGGCATGATACCCCATGTTCCGCAAAGCAGAATCCGGTTCGCTTGGTCGAAGTATTCGGCGCGCAACACATAATCGGCGTCCAAAAACGCCTCGTTCACGATTCGCGCGCGCTTCGCCGCCGCCGCGATTTCTTCGGGCGCGGCGTTCGTATAGTCCTTCGTCCCCTTTATCATGAAATTGCTCTCGGCGCGCTGAATCCATTTCGCCTGCCCGTCCAACGGCAGTTCCGAAAATATCCGTTCATAATCCGGAATTTTCCGCCCTATCAAATCGTTCAGCGCGATGGCGCCGCCGGCATACAGGTCTTTCGCGACGACAAGCCGGAAATCTATGCCGGTCCCATCCTTGAAATATTTCAAAAGCTTTCCGAACGCATCAGTATATTTATCCGTATCCGCCTGCGGGACGTTGTTGAAGTGTATCGCGACTTCCTCGGTTTCATACTCTATGATTATTCCGTGCCTGTAATTCTTTATAATCGGCGACAGATATTTCACCAGATGCCTTATCGCGAAAAATTCCGCCCAGCCGGGCTCGGGATAATCGGGCGAATTATAATTCTTGTATCCGCCGAAGCAGAAGGTGAAGATAAGCGGGCTCTTTTCCGAAACCGCGGACGCCAATTTGTCCAAGGCGGCGCTTATCGCCGTGAACCCCTGGGATTTTCCGGCGAATCTTTTGGACGCAAGCCGTCCCAGCACCGCAACACAGAAATCCAGCCCGTCTTTGTCGGCGCCGAATTTCGCGCGCAGGTTCTCTCGCATTCCCGCTACATCGTCTTTGGTTCCGCCTTTCACGTCCGGCGCGACGTCGGTCCGGCCGGACAGAAATTTCGACAACGGCGACACGCTTTCCGCGAAATCGTCGGCAAGCAGATTATCAATCCTTAAAATTTCCGAAACTTGCACCATGGACGAATGATAGAACGGAAAAACCGGAAGCGCCACATAAAAAATAATTGCTTTCGGTTTTTAATCTTATATAATTCCCGCTATGACTATAATAACCGCGTTTCTGCTTATATTCGGGAAGACTATCCAAGACTTCGTTTCAAAGGAAGGGACGCGCGTTCTGGACAGCCGCGCAATCGCTTTGGCTTCCGCCTGGGCATGCGCGCTGTTCTATTTGTGCGCGGTATGGTTTCTGCCGAACCTGTGGAAGCCCGACGCGCTTGCGGTCATATACGGCG
>JAIRRC010000048.1 GCA_031256175.1 Rickettsiales bacterium | reverse complement strand
CGAACAGAAGATAAACGTTGGACAGGTCGGCGCCCAAAGCCTCGCCCATGAACACCACGTCCTCGACTCGCGCGACGACTTCCTCGAATGGGTCGAAATACTTGTTGGCCTTTTCGCGGAAAGCGGCGACGCGGCGGACTTCGCCGCAGTTCTCGCCCTTATAGTCGCAGCCGGCATAGTCGAAAGCGGTGGTCATGGATTTTTTAAGAGCGTCCAGCGCGCCGTTCATGCGGTCGATTTCGGACATGATTTGACCGGAAGCCTGGTCGCGCGCCAAGATTTCCTTCCTGTTGTCTGGAACCTCGGCGGCGCGCTGGGCGGCCATCATCTCGTCCATCATGCGCTGTTGCTGTGCGGCGGATTCTGCGGCTTGGGCGGCCATCTGTTGTTGCATCATGGCCATCTGTTGCTGCATGGCTTCGGCCTGTGAATTGGATTGCGCGGCGGCGGCTGCCTGCGCGGAAGCCTCGGCCGCAGCCTTCTTCTGCGCGGCGACGCCCATCGAAACTATTTCTGCGGCCAGCGCATTGGACAGGGTCGCATATTGCTGGCAGCCCAGCGCCATGGCGGGTTGCAAACTGGACTGGCATCCCGCGACTATGTTGAGAACAAGTTCCTGTTCCGCGCAGCCCTTGGCGCACTTGGGCACCGCGCAGCGGCGAAGCAGGGCCTGGCAGTTGTTGTAGCTGACGCCGGCCTGCATGAAACACGCCTGCAAAGTCTCGGTGCATTTTGGCATGGCGGCGCCGTTCATTTCTTTTGCGATAACGCGCCCCTCGGCAAGTGCGGCCTTGTCGATGTTTTTCGCGCACTCGTCGAATCGGGCGCATTGCGCGGCTTCCACTGCGGCGGTTCGGTTGGGATTGATAAGATTGTTGTATTGGTTTGCGGCGACATACCCGCCCTTGTAGGACGTAAGATTTCCACCCTGGCCAATCATGGTTGGCCCCGGGCCTGGAATATTCGACGCCGCATACGCCGACGTGCAAACGCACATCGCCAAAATAATAGCTGTCATCCCCGGCTTGACCGGGGACCTCATCCGCAATAAAAAATTAAACCATCTCTCCATCCCAATATTTTACCACAAAACCACCCTGTATTCAAATGAAAAACTCCCATTTATAATTGTCATCCCCGGCTTGACCGGGGACCTCATCATTTTATAAGGTCTTGAACCGAGCCTAAATTTCTGTTATTTCCTGTTATAAACTTGACATTTGGCTCCATGCTTGGTAAAATTCAATCTCATAACCGGAGGGAAAAGGAAACCCGCCGTATATATCAACCAAAACAAAGGTAAATAAATGTCAAACACGTTCGAAACCATGAAACAGGTCATAGTTGAAAAGCTCAACGCGAAACCGGAAGATATAACGATGGAGAAATCGTTCCAGCAGGACCTTGGCGCCGACAGCTTGGACTTGGTGGAATTGATAATGGAACTTGAAAGCAAATGGAACATCACGATTCCCGACGAAGCTGCGGCGAAATTGCTGACCGTGGGGGACGCCGTCCGCTACATCGACGAGAAAATCGCCGAAAAGAAGTAATTTACCATGTCATGGTCGGATTAAATCCGACCATCCAGGTAATAAATTGTCGCCCGTTCGGGCGACTCTTTTTTTATTTGAAAACCCGAAAAACATCCCCTATAATTTATCCTGATTTAATAATCGAAAGGAATTTATTATGAACACACGACGCGTAGTTATAACCGGAATGGGAATAGTTTCCCCTGTGGGCAGCGGCCTGGAATACGCCTGGTCGGCGATAAAGGCGGGCAAATCCGGCATAAGGAAAATTACGGAGTTTCAAGTCGACGACTTGGCAAGCCAGGTCGGCGGCACGATAATCTCGGGCACAGAGGCGGGCGAATATAATCAGGACGCATTGCTGGACCCTGCGCTGTCCCGCAAAATGGATAAATGCGTGGCTTACGGCGTCGCCTGCGCAAGCGAAGCCATCAAGGACGCTGGCCTGGAAAATTTGACGGATGAACAGAAGGATAGAACGGGCGTCCTAATCGGCGCGGGCATAGGCGGCCTACAAACTATTTACGAAAATTGCGTCGCATTGGAAAACAACGGCCCGCGTCGCGTGTCGCCGTTCTTCATGCCGAAGGCTCTGATAAACATGATGTCGGGACAAGTTTCGATTATCCATGGATTCAGGGGCCCGAATATGTCGATAGTCACGGCCTGCGCGACCGGCACGCATTCGATAGGCGACGCGGCGCGGATGATAATGCACGGCGACGCGGACGTTATGGTCGCGGGCGGAAGCGAAGCGGGCGTATGCCGGATAGGCGTCGCGGGCTTCGGCGTGATGCACGCGCTGGCCACGAAATATAACGAAGAACCGGAAAAAGCCAGCCGTCCCTGGGATAAGAACCGCTGCGGATTTGTTATCGCCGAAGGCGCGGGCATAATGGTGCTTGAAGAATACGAACACGCGAAAGCGCGCGGCGCGAAAATATACGGCGAAATCTTGGGCTACGGAATGTCGGGCGACGCGCACCATATAACCGCGCCTGCGGAAGACGGCAACGGCGGCCGCCGCGCGATGGAAGCGGCGTTGCGCGACGCGAACTTGAAGCCAAGCGACATTGGATACATCAATGCGCACGGAACATCGACGCCGCTTGGCGACTTGGCGGAACTCTCCGCGGTGAAAACGCTATTCGCGGGCACGGACGTCTCGATGTCCTCGACGAAGAGCATGACGGGACATCTGCTGGGCGCGGCCGGCGCGATAGAGGCTATATTCTCGACATTGGCGCTTCGCGACCAGATATGCCCGCCGACGATTAATTTGGACGAACCGGCGGAAGAAACCGAAGGCGTGGACTTGGTTCCTCACAAAGCCAAAGCGAAAACCATGCGCTATGCCTTGTCGAATTCGTTCGGCTTCGGCGGAACGAACGCCTCGATAATAATCGGTA